>JAKUUF010000140.1 GCA_022448705.1 SAR324 cluster bacterium
CTGCTGATGTCCGCTCACCAACTCCTGCGTTTTTTGCTCATTAATTCATTCCTGATACCAGCTTAAACTAAGGTGCTGACGCTCCAGAAGCTCTGAATGCACACTGATCTCCAAATATTTTTCTGCCTTTTCAACATGTTCGCGGAGTCCTTCTTCGTGTTCTGCAAGTGTGCCCAGTACATCGTTTACACGCAGCAGATTTTGCGTAGTTTCCTCAAGTCTCTTCTCTGCGGTTTCCCGTTTAAACCTAAACTTTACAATACCTGCAGCATCATCAATCAAAGTACGGCGTTCCACAGGTTTTGCGCTTACAATTTCCCCTATACGTCCCTGTTCTATGATAGAGTAACCCGTCCCTCCAATTCCTGTATCCATGAATAATTCACGGACGTCTTTTAATCGGACAGGAGTTTTATTGATCATGTACACACTCTCACCAGAACGGTATAGTCTTCTGGATACCTCGATCTCAGTGTAATCAGTAAATCTGTCAAGAGTGTCCCCTTTGGGATTGGAAAAAGTAAGTGTTACTTCAGCCATTCCTGAAGGTTTTTGAAAGGAACTTCCTGCGAAAATTACTTCCTCCATGGAAGTTCCCCTTAAGTTCTTTACTCTTTGTTCACCAAGTACCCAGCGAACTGCGTCAACAACATTGCTTTTCCCACAGCCATTGGGCCCTACAATAATTGTGATTCCATTTTGTTTAAACTGAAGATTTACAGGATGGCAAAATGACTTGAATCCTGAAACCCTTATTCTATTAATGCGCACAGTTTTGTTGTGGTTATATGTCCAAAGTAATTACAAGAATAATCATGTAAAAATTTTCAATATTTAGTCAATTTGATCAGAGACCTTTCCTCTGCAAAAATTATGCTTTTATTGGCAAACTGCGTAACTCTTTTCGGTAAAATTTCCACTTTGGATAAAATCTGTCCATCAGTGTTTTGAATTTGCTGTTGTGACTAGCTTCCAGCAGGTGTACCAATTCATGTACTACAATATATTCGAGACATTCAGGAGCCCTTTTAACTAGTTCCAGATTGAAACGAATGCTGCGTGTTTTTGGCGTACAGCTGCCCCATCTTGTTTTCATACTGCGAATTGAAAAACGCCTGACTGACACATTCAGTATGGATTCCCATTTAGTGATAAGTGGAGGAATTACCATTTCAAGCTGACGGTGATACCAATCTTGTAAAACTGAACGTCTTGTTTCCAGGTCAGCACCATCAGGTACTTGAAGAACGATCTCATTATTAAGAAGCTGAACGACAGGCGGTTCGTTTTTTTCTTGGACTTTCAATTGATATTGACGCCCCCTGAAGTAGTGTGTTTCCTGATTTATGTATTGAAATGATTCAAATGTACTTTTGCGAATCCTTATTCTCTGTTTACTAATCCAATTAAGCTTTGAACAGGCAAATTTATAAATGGTTTCATTTTTTGTTCTAAACGGAGCTGAGATACGCACTTTGCCGTCAGGTGGTAAAACTCGAAGGTGAATATTCCTGATATTCTTGTGGACTACTTCTGCTTCAATATCTTCCAGCTTAATTATTGTATTCATTACCTATTCGCAAGGATTGGAATTAATAATTTAATTTTGCAGTTAATCACTACTGAAAACAATGATTAAGTAAACCAATTTAATCGGTATTAGAATTACTTTTGTCTTACTAAATTTGACGCTCAGGACATACTGGAATTAATTCCTGTTATAGATTTCAGTTCAGAGCTTGGAAGTGTTTGCATCTGGTGCTGAGGAGAGGATTTGAAACAGCGGCTCTGGATTCCAGGCTGATTCATGGCTTGAACCGTGTTGAAAATGAAAATGGTATAATGCACTATCAAACATCCTTGCAAAGAAGGACAGCATTACCGGCAGCAACAGCAAAAATAGAAAGGGTATTTTGAATTGTTTTTGGAGGGATCCAGGCAAATTAATTAATGGTTAAGTTAATTCTTAAAATTATTGAATAATGTTTTTTCAGCGCATCATGTTACATCATGGGGGATATGCAAGTCTCACGGGAATAAAAGGATTTTTATAAAATTTAATTAGTTGAGTTGAGAAGTATTAAGAAAATGCTATTTTTTCAGATATTCTCAACTTTGTTATCAGTATATACGATCTGCTGAAATTTACCTTCAGCAAAATTTAAAAAGGGATATCGTCCTTTATGTAATCATCTTCTTGTTTGGAATCAGGGGAATTAGATTCAGTATTTGTTGAGTATTCCGAAGAAGAAGATGTACTGTCTGTATATGCAGAAGATCCCCCTGCCTGAGCAGATTCTGAATCAGAAATTCTAGAATCCAGAAATTGCATTGTTGTAACTACAACTTCCGTCTTATAGTGTTTCTGACCCTGTTGATCTTCCCAGTCTCTCGTCTGTAAGCGTCCCTCAACATAAACTTGAGAGCCTTTTTTCAAATAAGACTGGGCTAAATCAGCCAGTTTGCCCCACAATACGAGACTGTGCCATTCGGTCCTTTCCTGCTTTTCACCTTGTTTGTCTGTCCAATAATCATTGGTTGCGATGGTTGCATTGGCAACAGCGCTGCCTGATTGTGTGTAGCGTATTTCCGGATCTTGTCCCAACCTTCCAATCAAGGTAACTTTGTTAAGGTTTGCCATGTTATCTCCTCTTAATTATTTTGTGCAATCACTTCTGTTCTATCGTAAAGGAGTTAATAAGGAAAGTGCTTTTTTCAGTCTGTCTTCAAAGGGCAAGTCTGAATTCCCGGATTCTTTCAGGACTGACAGAATTTCCTTTTCGGAATAACCTAGATTCTTTAAAGCAGAGAAAACTCCGTCGATTTCAGTTACGCCTGAAGCTGTTCCTGTGTTTGCTCCATGCCCAATCCCGGAGCTAAATCCAGAAAAAGAATGCTTCTTCAACTGATCTTTCATATCCAGACACAATTTTGCAGCAGTTTTTTTCCCTATTCCGGGAACCTGACTGAAAACTTCGGTATTGTTCTGCTGTACTGCGTCAATCAGTTGACGTGGAGAAATTGCTGAAAGAACGGCTAAACCTAATTTTGGACCAACACCTGATGTTTTTATCAGCATTTCAAACAGCTCTTTTTCTTCCAAATTTTGGAAGCCATAAAGAGAAATGTCATCCTCTCTGTAATTGGAATGTATATGCAGTGAAAGGAATTCTTCAGGAGAATATTTTACTGAAACCTGCAAAGGGACATGCACTGCCTAACCAACGTTTGCTGAAGTTTTTAAAACAATTAAATTAGCTTCAGAACGTAGTAAATCTCCTTCAAGGTAGGCGATCAT
>JAKUUF010000141.1 GCA_022448705.1 SAR324 cluster bacterium
TAGTCTCTGACGCTGACCACCTGACAGTCGAATCCCCCTTTCTCCAACAAAAGTCTCATATCCATCCGGAAGAGTCTTTACAAATTCATGCAGTTGAGCCAAAAGTGATGCTTCTTCTATTTTCTGGATATCCAAATCATCAGTTCCGTAAGCAATATTTTCACCGATCGTACCATGAAAAAGATAAACATCCTGGCTTACCAGTGAAATTTGTTTACGAATTTCACTTAACTTCAGTTCTCTCAAATCAATCCCATCCAGCATTACCTGTCCCGACGTGGGATCATAAAATCTAAGCAGCAGCTTAATCAATGTTGATTTGCCTGCACCTGTTACACCGGCTATTCCAATCATTTCTCCCTGCTCTACACTCAAATTAAGACCCTTAAGAACTTCTCCACCGCGCCGATAGTTAAAACTGACATTTATCATTTCAATTCTGCCTTGAACTGGCCTTGGGAGTGATTTCGGTTCTGCAGGACTGACTATTTTGCTGGGAGCTTCCAGAAGTCCGAATGTTCGGCGGGCACTGGCCTTTGCACGTTCATATTCATCCAGGGTGACCCCCATTCTTGTTAAAGGCCAGAGAAGACGCTGAATCATCATTGAAAAAAAAACAAGCTCTCCCACAGTTATAATGCCTCTGTCTTCAAGTACCCAGTAACTGCCCAGCAGAAGAACTCCCCCGAAACCCAAAGCAATGGCCATGCGAATCAAAGGAACATAAACCGCACTGAGCTTTATTGCCTGGAAATTTGCCTGTTGATATTCCCTTGAAGCTTCTGCAACGCGTTCTGACTCAAATTTCTCCGCGGTAAAACTTTTTATTACGAATATTCCTGCAATATTGTTTTCTAGGCGACTGCTCAAAGCACCCACTGCTTCACGAACTTTTTTGTAGCGTGGAGAAATAAGATTCTGGTAAAGCAGGCTCCCCCAAAGGACTACAGGGAGAGGCAGCAGCCCCACAAGTGCAAGTTCCCATGAAATTCCAAACATCAAGCCGCCGGCAAAAATAAAAAGTACAAACAACTGAAGGATTTCGTTAAATCCAATATTGAGAAACCGCTCAATCTGGTTTACATCATCGTTGAGCATTGCCATTGTCTCCCCCATACGATGATTTTCAAAAAATTCAATTTCACGGGTCTGCAGGTGATTATAGGTATCAGTGCGCAATTTATGCTGTACGCTTTGCGCCAGGCTCATAAATCCATGCTGAAATGCCCATTGGAAAAGACTTTCGAAAACAAAAATAACAACTCCGAGAACTGCCAGAAAAACGGCAAGGTTCCATGGTTCATCTGTTCCAAGAATAATTGAAATCCATTCAGGAGGCTCCCGTCTCACTGAATCTATCACCCATCCCACCAGGACAGGAGGCATCAGGTCCAGAATTTTATTCATTATGCTGGAAAAACAGGACCAGGAGAAAAATTTCCAGTGAGGCAGCATGTAGCTGAAGAGTTTCCACATCGGTCTTGAGGGCTGAAAATATTCAGGAATTGTTTGAGACATGTATTGTTAGTACGCTTTAGTTGTAATTAGGTACAAATACTCTGCATCTGACTTAAATATGTATAGAAACACCAGATGAGCATAGTCGACAATACATGATTCAGTGTGGATATTGGGGAATTATTATTAGATTAAATTAGTTCGGTTCAATCTGACTGCAGAATTTCATAGACAGGTTCCCAGCACCTCAAGGGTGCGATCAATTTCTTGAATAGTATTGTAATGTACCGGACCAATCCGGATAACACCTCCAGAATCTTCAACACCCATCAGGCGTATTGCTTCAAGTGCATAATTGTGTCCGTGCCATACAAAAATGTTTTCATCCGCAAGTTTTTGTGCAATTTTTTGCGGATTTTTATTTTTTACAGTAAATGAAACCGTAGGAACACGACGAGAAAAATCTTTTTTGTTGCTGATTCCTGCTATTTGTACATCAGGAAACATCTGCAAACCACTAATCAGCCTTTCACTGAGAATCTGTTCATATTCCTGAATTGCCTGCATTGCTGCATGCAGATTCTTTCTTCGTCCGCTGAATTCCTTGAAATTATCCTGGTATTCCTTGCCCATTGATTCGCCAAGCCATTCCAGGTATTCAATTACACCCAATGTCCCTGCCTGTCCTTCATGTGACTGCGTTCCGGTTTCATATTTTCCCGGAGGTGCATTATCTGCGGGACGCACCTTATATGACTCAAGTTTTTGTAATAATTCATATTTGCCCCATAAAACTCCCTGGTGCGGCCCAAAAAACTTGTATGGCGAGCAAACAAGGAAATCACATCCTAAATTCTGTACGTCTGCAGGTCCATGAGGCACATACTGCACAGCATCTACAAAAACAATTGTGTCTGACTGATGTGCCATTTCCGTGATTGTCTTAACATCATTTACTGTACCCAGGCAATTACTGGCATAGTTGATTGCTGCCAGCCTTACATTGCCTTCACTGAGTAATTCTGCGAGTTCATTTAGATCATATTCATAAGTTTTCAGATTGAATTTCAGCCACTTGACCTTAAGTCCTAAATCCCTTGCCAGATGCATCCATGGTCCCACGTTGCCTTCATGGTCCATGTGTGTGAGAAGGATTGTGTCTCCACGATTAAGAAGTCTGCCGATTGAACGGGAAACAGCAAATGTCAGGGTTGTCATGTTTGCTCCAAATACAATTTCATCTGCATTCCTCGCGTTCAGCAACTCCGCCATCCCCTGATGTGCTTCCTGAAGCACTTTATCGGATTCAACAGAAGTCCTGAAAACTCCTGCATGGTTTGCGTTTGTTTGAATCAAATAATTTTCCATGCGATTCAGTACCTGCCTGGGAACCTGTGTGCCTCCGGGGTTATCAAGGTAAATCCTCGGCTTTCCTTCGTCTGCCAGTGAAAGGGCCGGAAATTGTTCACGAATTGTGTTTACTTGAATAGCCATGTTGATTGAAATCTAATTTAATTTGCCTAATGCTTTGTATTTACAGTTTAATTAAGCTCAAAAGTTTTTTAAAAGATTTTGAATCTTTTAACTTGTGAAACATAATGAATTTTATATGGCTGGTGTTTTACCCGTAATGGCACAAAATTACCAGAACTCAATAGTCCCCCAACAAATCAGAAAACTATGACATAATTAATATATAAAAAAAGAGTATTTTATTTTAACCAGAAATGGTAAATCAAGGATTAATAATGATCAGGTACCTTCTCAGGCAGGATACCTTTCGGTCTGAATCGAAGTACCAGTACCAGTATTAAGC
>JAKUUF010000142.1 GCA_022448705.1 SAR324 cluster bacterium
AGCGAATGCTCCCACCAGATGTGATTCCAGGGATTCCAGAGTATGATCACAGCCTAATTTGTTAAGTGTCACCACTCGTTCCTCCATGGTTTCCAGGGCCAGATTTCGGAAAGGCTGATCAGGCACCTTCCAGACACTGCTCATGAGGCTGTAATCAAAATCGAGCAGCAGATTACCGACTACGACCATCGCCTCACCGACACGGCCACCGCCTATTCCAGCTATACGCAGTGAGTTGGCTTCAACCTCATTAACCGCACGCAGTCTCCCCCTGAGCCCCATCCGGTTAAGCACTCTTACAGGCGCATCAAGCATCATCTGGTAGACCTTATCGGCTCTCCAGGGAACTCTGCTGTGATGAAAAATGCACTGGTAGAAAATCTGGTTTCTGTCAAGAAAGGTCGTTCCCCCACCGAGGAATCGGCGCATGATAGGCAGGTTCAGAGCTTCACAAACTTCGGTATCAAGTACTGATTCAAGCACCTGGTGGTAGCCGATGCATAGGTAAGGTGATGACGGACTGCAGAGGATGACAGTATCATCAGAGGATTCAGTCATTCCCTTTGCAAGGCAGTGGTAAAGCCCCTGTGTCAGTCCCGGTTCAATTCTGCCGGCGCGGATCAATCTGACTGGGAGTTCAGGCAACTGCGCTTTCGGCCGACTTGACCATCTCGCTGAGTTTCATTTCGTCGCGTATTATTTTCAAATCGGATGCATCTGGAAGGAAAGGATAGTCACGGAATTCCTCTCCGGGACGGTAGGAGCCATAGGGGCGATTGCAGGCCATTTTTCCCTGCCTATCAGGACAGCCGTCGGTCATGAACGCTACTCCGTTTTCGGTGACACGTTCCAGCAGTTCTCCGGGAGCGTCAATAGCTCTGATGGTACCTGATTCATCGAACTCAATTGCAGATTCCGGAAGGTCGTGCTCTTCAATCAAGTTTTTTACCAGCTGGATTCTGCGGGTTCTGGCAATGGGGACCCTTGGCGTGTTTTCCATCACCGTACCCGGCTCTGGATTAAAGGAAAACAGGTAGGCTGCAATCTGTTCCGATTTGAGCAGATGAAACATTTCCACCAGGTCCCTGTCTGATTCTCCGAGCCCTACAATCAGGTGGCAGTTTACTTTCATTGGACCGAACATTTCTCGAGCCTTGCGTATGATCCTCCAGTGCTTCTTCCAGTCATGAGGTCCCTTGGTGCCTTTACCGCGGGTACTGTAAAAAAGTTCCTCTGAAGCCGCATCCAGCCCCACCCCAATGATGTCTGCCCCGGCATCCTTAATTTGCATCAGCCACTCATCATTAAGCAGGGTCGCCGTCACGAGTGCGGAAATAGGAACATCAGGAGCCTGGAGGCGCACCCTTGAAATCATATCGACCAGGTCCATGTTTGCACGGTGATCCTGCACCTGTGCCACACAAACCCTACCTACCTCTTTCTTTCTTTCAAGCTCACCGATTTTTTCTGCAACCAGGTCGGTTGGGTAAAGCGGCCAGTCCACACGAATGAAGGAATTGTCTTCCGCAGCTCCGGGACGCTCACGTGCCAGTCCGCAGTAGGTACAGTTGGCATAGCATCCCTGAGGATAATTTTGCAGCAGGTTGATGCAGTCGCAGCTGCAGCCGGAGATACGTCCCGGCTTCAGCCCAAGTTCTATTGCTGCCGCCATGCTGATACGTACATAATCAGGACTGATCAGGGATGCTTCGTTGTTTTTTTCCTCAGGTACAGAATTCATATTTTCAGCATTTTAATTTTTGTAGTTATGCAATGAGTTTTATTACTCTTACAACAATGATTTTCAATTCCAGCTTACTCCACAGCATGCATTAATTATTTCAGGCTCAAGTCCATGCTGCCTGGCATAGGACAGGGTCCCTTCTGCGGGATAGGCGATGCCGTTCAGGCCTGCTTCAATAGCCAGGCGGTCCACCTCTATTTTGATTTTTCCCAGGGGCCTGGCACATCCTAGCATTATTTCTGTCTGAGGCAGGGCCTTGCGTGCTGTATCAAAAAAAGCTCCAATCTCCTTCAATGAAGGCGGACTCACGTTTTGCATTTCAGTTCCATTCAGAGGCATGAGAATCACCAGCACAAGAAGCTTAAGCTGATGCTTTGCCGTCATCTCCAGAGCCTTCCACTCACCAAGCATCTTCCCGAAATGCAGTCCCAGGATGATATGCGGCACCAGCGGAACGCCATGGCGGTTTAAGCGTTCCATAGCTTCATCGTAATCCTGAGTTCCTGCATCGAGGTGATATACCTCCCGTATGGTCCGGTTATCACCAATGATATCCACCATGGCACCGTCGATATCAAGCTTGGCAAGCCCTGCCGCAGTTTCTTCATCCGGCAGTCCGGGATGGACCCTGATAGTCATGCCAAGTTCCCTGCGGACCCTGATCAGATCCTGAAGATGAGGCAGTATCGGTACCCTGCCATGCCGGTCACATCCTCCGGAAATCAGTATACCGCGAGTTCCGCTGCGTGACAGTTCTGAGCAAAGTTCGAACAGGTTTTGAGAGCTTCGCGAAAGGTCGCTCATGCCACGCAGTACACTGGTTCCGCAGTGCTTGCAGTCAAGCGCGCAACGCGTTCCGGTAAGGCTGATGGAAACAAATTCCTGGGTCTGCTGGCAGCTTATCTCTGATGTCTGGTGACGCCTCAATCCGGGATTGTGAAAACGGATGGTGTCCGGGAAATGCTTTCTTCGTATTTCAAGACCATCCGTTAATACCGGCGAAAGCGGAGCATCAGTAATGAATTCAGGTATGGACAGGTTCTGCATCACCATTTTTTGGATTTACAAAACAACCGTAACTAGCAGTGTTGTCCTGCGCAATTGCCCTTGCGGATTCTACGGCTTTGCTGATTACTTCAAAGACATTTTCAATCGGCAGGAAAGCCAGTTCCTCCTTCCGTTTTGCATATAATATTTCGAGTGTTTTGTGGATTTTTTCAAATTCACTTGAATGCCAGCGCAAACTCCCTTCAATGTCGGATACTGCCGATTCTTCTGCAAAGAAATCTCCTCCCAGGAAAACTGCCTTGATCTGTCGTCCGGCCATGGTAACCCGCACATCCAGCAATCCTGCAGGGGTCATTTGCCTAGCTTCTCCTGATAAATCTGGAACATCTACCTTCTGGTAAATC
>JAKUUF010000143.1 GCA_022448705.1 SAR324 cluster bacterium
ATGAATTCAATTTTTTATCATTTTCTGGACGTACACGCTTAATTAGTAAACCACCTCCTTTTGTACCAACTGTAATTCCATCCTCTGAAATTTCTTTTACTTCTCCCGGTTTACCGGAAACTTCAGACATACTGCAATCAAATATTTTTAATACTTCACCATTGTGTGTCGTCCATGCACCTGGTTGAGGATTCGTTCCCCTTATCAAGTTATAAACATCTGCAACTGGCCTAGTCCAGTCAATCTTTGCATCTTCATGTTTACACCATGACTCATAAGAGGCTTTCGCCTCTTCCTGCTTGATTCGAGGTGGATTACCTGCACGGACGAGATCAATTGACTCAATAACAGCTTCAACACCAATAGGGAATATCTTCTGGAAATAGACAATTCCCAGAGTGTCATCCTGATCGACATCAACTTCTTTTTGCAAAAGGATGTCACCTTCATCAAGACCGTCACTGGGCCAGAAGATTGTTAGTCCAGTTTTTGTTGCCCCTGATATTATAGCCCAGTTAATAGAACTTGGACCACGATGTTTAGGCAACAATGAAGGATGAAAACAGATAGATCCAAATTTAGGAATTTCCCTTGCTGCCTCCGGAACGAAAAGTGTTACATAAGCCATTACACAGAGGTCTGAATTAAAAGATCGAATTTCATCCAGAACTTCTGTGCTCTTAAAGTTAGGAGGCTGTATTAAAGGGAGACCTTTTTCAAGTGCATATTCCTTGATTGGATCAAGTGGTTTGTTTTCCTTATCAGGGGCACAATATACTGCTACCACTTCATCCTCACCCCTTTTTATTACTTCTTCAAGGCAAGCCTTACCAAAGGCCTGTTGGCCCATTATGATCAAACGCATAGTTTATCTTTCTTTTCCAGAATCAGTATCTTATACCGCTTTTTCTTCTTTTGCGGTTAATATTTCCTGATTGCTGAGTCCTATTTCAGCCAGAATTTCATCAGTATGCTCACCAAGAAGAGGTGACCGCTTAACATCTGAAGAAGAATCTGACAATTTTATTGGATTCCCTACAGTGAGGTATTTACCACGCTCTGGATGATCAACTTCCACAATAGTTCCGGTAGCTTTCAGCGATGACTCTTCTGAAAGTTCTTTCATGCTTATAATTGGACCACAGGGGACGTTCAATGGATTAAGGATATCCATTACCTCATATTTTGTCTTGGTCATTGTCCACTTTTCTATTTCTTCGAAAACCTTGTCAAGCTTTGGAAGTCGCGATTCTGGGGTAGACCATTCAGGATCTTCAAGCCAATCTGCGTGTCCAATAACCTTTGCTAGTTCCGGAAACGCAGCCGCTTGGGTAATTACATAAATATAAGCATCTGGATCTGTTTCCCAACCTTTGCATTTTACAATCCAACCAGGCTGCCCTCCTCCGGAAGCATTTCCTGAACGAGGAGTTGCGTCCCCGAATTCACCATTTGGATATTGTGGATATTCTTTTAAAGGTCCATGTTTCAATCTTTGCTGATCTCTGAGCTTTACTCTGCATAAATTAAGTACACCATCCTGCATTGAACAGGTAACACGTTGCCCACGTCCGCTTTTTTCTCGATGAAATAATGCTGTAACTACGCCCAGTGCCAAATTGAGGCCAGTTCCGGAATCTCCAATCTGTGCTCCTGTAACCATTGGGAATCCATCCAGTACACCAGTAGTAGATGCTGCGCCTCCAGTGCATTGTGCAACGTTTTCATATACTTTACAGTCCTCAAATGGCCCTGGACCGAAGCCCTTCACTGAGGCATATATCATACGAGGGTTTATTTCCTGGATTCTCTCCCAAGGAAATCCCATACGGTCAATGGCACCTGGAGCAAAGTTTTCTACCATCACATCACAATGTTTAATGAGTCTGGTGAATATATCTTTACCTTTCTCATGCTTTGTGTTTAATGTCACGCTGCGTTTATTATGATTAAGCATCGTAAAGTAAAGGCTGTCTACATCGGGAATGTCACGGAGCTGACCTCTTGTGGCATCTCCCGCACCTGGACGCTCAACCTTGATCACATCTGCGCCGAACCAAGCAAGCAGCTGAGTACAAGTCGGTCCTGACTGAACATGAGTCATATCCAAAATTCGAACACCTTCCAAAGCTTTTGTCATTTTCCTCTTTATTAAATACGTGATTTAACTAATATTTTAAAAAATCTTTCAGCACAGCTGCCTTAACGATGTTTATTTGTACATAGTTTGTGCTTTTGTCCCAGGCGCGTACTCATCAGGATTAACCCAAACGTTAATAACTGCAGATTTTCCTGTTGACTTAACAGATTCACGTGCCTTTTGCAAAGCAGGTTGGATTTCCTGCGGTTGATGAATCTCAGCACCGTAACCACCTAGCATCTCTGCAAACACACTAAATTGGACATCTCCAAGTTTATTTCCTATATTACCTCTTTCCTCTCCGTACTTGGTAATCTGTCCATAGCGAATTTGATTCATGTGAGAGTTATTTCCCACTATTGCAATGTATGGTGCGCCAAACCGGTTCGCCGTTTCCATATCAAAAACTGTCATGCCAAAAGAACCATCTCCATAAAGGCAGAGAATTTCCTTATCTGGATTAGCCAATCCAGCTGCCATCGCAAAACCAGTGCCGACACCCAACGAACCTAATGCCCCGGGGTCCATCCAGTTACCAGGGCTGCGCGGCTGCACTGCCTGAGCCGAAATCGTAACAATATCTCCCCCATCTCCTATGTAAATAGTATTCTCAGTGAGAAACTCATTAATTTCCCATGCCAGCCTATAAGGATGAATAGGACTCTCCTCACTTTTAAACATTGGCATCAGTTTTTCAGTTCTTTCAATTTCTTCTGAACGGAGTTCATCTAACCAGGATTTGCGCTTCTCGGAACCATTTTGCTTATTGGGTGCAACTTCCCTATGAATCGCCTCAAGAATCGCGCCCGGATCACCAGCCAAACCAAGTGTTACATCACGATTTTTGCCGACTGTTCTGTAAGCCTTGTCAATATGGATTAAAGTCGCGGCATTGCTGATTCTTTTTCCGTACCCCATTCGAAAGTCAAAA
>JAKUUF010000144.1 GCA_022448705.1 SAR324 cluster bacterium
AAATTATTAGTTCTTGAGTGACAGACAGTGACAGTTGAATCCCATCCTTTGCTGGAAAGTAGAGTTGCGATTGGACGCCCGACAAGATTACTTCTTCCAAGCACTACTGCATTTTTACCGGAAGTTGATATAGAGCTTCTTTTCAGCATTTGCAGTACTCCATATGGTGTACATGAAATGAAACTTGGCTGTCCTATTGCTATTAAGCCAGCGTTTAAGGGATGCAATCCGTCCACATCTTTTTCAGGAGAAATTGTGCGAATCACACGGGATTCATACAAACAATTAGGCAAAGGGAACTGATTCAAAATTCCGTGTACAGACGGGTCATTATTCAGATCATGCACCAGGTTTTCCAGTTCATCCTGGGATGTAGTTTCTGGAAGGTCGTGTCCAACTGACCTGATTCCCAGTTCTGCGCAGGTTCTTTTCTTGTTGCGTACATATACTGCTGAAGCAGGGTCTTCACCAACCAGAATAACTGCCAGGCATGGCTCCACTCCCCTGTCTTTTAAATGCTCTACTTCATTTCGCAACTCCTCATTGATTTGCGCACTTATTATTTTTCCTGAAATTAGTTCACTCATGTTTTTTAGAATTATGAAATTTAAAGATAGTTACAAAACTGCAATTTACCTGTAAAATGGTACCTGCACACTAAAGATTAAATTTTATGGATATATTCAAAAAAATTGATGTGCTTCACCTAAAATTAGGCGGCAACATCCAGGAATTCGAAGCAGGTGCAGGCCTGCCGACGAACTATTCTGACAGATTATCAGAAGAAATCAATCTGCTCCTTAACGGATGCGGATTATTTGATCTAAAAGCGTGCTGGCTGATTGCCTTGAGAGGCCCAGATGCGGGAACATTTTTACAGGGAATGGTCACAAGTGACGTGTTGCAGCTGGAAGTTGGTCAGATACATTCCAGTTTGATCTGCGGTAATAAAGGAAAAATTCAACATCATTTGCTGATTCTTCGCAGCCATTCAAATCAGTGGATAGTAATTTGCGATCCGGGAGAAGGGCGTTCGGTTGGAACATTGCTGGATAATTTTCATGTCCGTGAAGACTTGAAATTACGTCTCCTCAACAACGAAGAAATGCTGCGAATGGACTTGATAGGACCTTTTGCGGAGAATATTTTAGAAAAAATGGGACATGATCCAGATAATTTCCAATGGGTGTTTGAAGGGACAAAAGTACTTTCTTATAGACATGATTTAGGAAGATCACCACGATTTATCAACCTGGTTAATATCGGAGCAATACAAAAATTTGTTGAGAAGGTTCTCAAATTTC
Organism: SAR324 cluster bacterium; assembly: GCA_022448705.1. GTDB lineage: Bacteria > SAR324 > SAR324 > SAR324 > NAC60-12 > Arctic96AD-7. The sequence goes on from JAKUUF010000144.1 coordinate 1,305, forward strand.
AGAACGTTGATCTGATTAGCCTCGAAGCATTTGATCTTATTAGAATAGCAGAGGGAGTTCCAAGGGCAGGCGTTGATTATAGCACAGAGAATTTTCCTCAGGAAGCAGCACTTGGGAATCACATATCATACAACAAAGGATGTTACATCGGCCAGGAACCACATGCACGAATGTATCATCGTGGTCATCCGAATTGGCTTTCTGTCTGGTTAAAAATTCCGGCTAAGTCTCCTGCAACTGCCGGAAGTCCCCTTTTTCAGGGTGGAAAGGAAATAGGGGAAATTACAAGTTTTGGGGAGAGTATTAAGGATGAAGGATTTCACCGTGGAATTGCAATGATCAGGCATGAAATTGCAAAAGAAAACAAACTGCTTGCTCTGGAGCCTGACCAGCAGCCATTTATAGAACATGAACCACTGCCGAGTAACATTTCATAAAAAGCCCACTCTTCCAGGTAATGCTGCCCTGCCTATATTCCCGTTTCCAATGGGATGTTTCACAGTAGTCTGTTTGTTATCTTTTATAACTGTGTTTTTCTATAACCTTTTTTGATGTCAGGGCATAAACCGAAAAACTCTATCATAATAAAAGTACCGGTTAAGCGACAAGTTACGTGAAAGTCCGTAAAAATAGTCGTCTCCGGAATTATTGTATTTTTTGCGCCTGATGCTCCATTTTCTTCCGGAACCATTCATCTCCAGCTGGTATACTCCAAAATCAATGTTTGCTCTCCGATCTGCCTTGTTTAAATACAGCACTTCAGGAGCAAACTCAGTGCGGTTGGTTTCAGAAAGTACCTTGATTATATCACCTGTAAACTTCAGCTCATAAGTTACCAGGCGAGGCGGGTTCCAGGGTGACAGCTGCTTTTCATTAGTCAATAAGGCAGGACGGTGGTCCAGTGCATCTTTCGGTGCTTCATAGCCTGCATTATTCTTCCAGCCACTTACCTGCAAAGGTGAAAGCTCTCTGAAATTTACAAATTTTTTAAATTCACTGCGCAAAAAACCTTCAGACGACTTTCGTTTTATCTTCAGACCAATGGTATTAATTGAATATTCTGCAATCTGTTGAGGCAAAGCTTTATAGACAACATCCTCAAGAAAAAAAATCCTTGATTCACTGGAGATTTTACCAGTTAAGATTTTTCCTTTTGGTGTATTGATTAAAACCTGCATCTCCATTTCTTCTGCAAGTCTCAGATTAGAACTGAATCGTGAAAATTCCAATTCCACCTTCCCAGTTATCAGCAAGTGCCACCAGTGATTCATTTCAGAACGTGCATCACTGTGGTCAGGATTCAGTGATAATGCGGTTTCTAACCTGCGAAATGCTTTGTGATATTCCTTTTCCTTTAAATATTGCTTGTAAATTTCGAAATTTTCCGCAGCAACCCTGATATTCATTCTGGTCAAGGCCTCCCGAATTTCTTCGTTATCCGGATCTTCAATGGCTGCTATTCGGTATTCTATGGCTGCTTCAGCCCAGCGTTGTTCCTGTTCCAGTTTCAGTCCCTGATCATAATGAAAAGAGCAGCCGACGAGAAGCCATGGAATAAAAAGAAGGAACAGTTTTCTTCTGATAGTCAATCGCAAAGATCTCATGATTTGACATTCATTGGATAGTTAGGGGCTTCTTCAGTAATAAAAATATCATGTGCGTGGCTTTCTCTTAATCCCGCGTCAGTAATTTTAACAAAGCGTGTTTTTGTACGTAATTCATCTATTGTTGCAGAAACTGTGTATCCCAT
>JAKUUF010000145.1 GCA_022448705.1 SAR324 cluster bacterium
TTTAGCGTACCTGCCCCGCGGACAGTGAAATCACTTGCCCTGTACTGATCAGCATGTGCGTGACGTCCAACCACAATAGGTTTATTCCATGCTTTGATAAGTCTCGGGACATTTTTACAGATAATGGGTGCGCGAAAGATGGTTCCTCCAAGGTAATTGCGGATGGTGCCGTTCGGGCTTCTCCACATTTTCTTTAGGCCAAACTCTTTGACCCTATCTTCATCAGGAGTGATGGTGGCGCATTTAATTCCAATGTTATACTTTTTTACCGCCTTTGCCGCGTCAAGTGTTACCTGGTCGTTTGTCTCATCTCGCTTCTGAATCGATAGATCATAATATTTAATGTCAATCTCAAGAAATGGGAGAATCAGGTTCTGCTTGATTTTATCCCAGATGATGCGTGTCATTTCATCACCATCCATCTCAACCACGGGGTTGAGGACTTTAATTTTACTCAATATGTCTCCTTTATATATGCAAAAGATTTTTTATAAAAAGGCTCAAATTTTTCTGGGGATTCCGTTACTCAATTTTTCACGCTCCTGGGAAAAATAGGATCCTTAATTATACTGAATTACTGGATTTTATTCAATTAGAATTCTAACTGTCCTGCTGTTCGCGGGCAGTCAGACATGATACAGCTTCATTGAGTTTTTGATCGATTCCAAAAATTTCTACTGTATCTCCGCTCTGCAGAACAGTCTCGCCTCGAGGAAGAATTATACGGCGGTCACGTATGATTTTTACAAGCACGCAGTCTTCAGGAAAGTTCAAGTCACGGATTCTTTTCTGGTTTGCGACAGATTCCGGTGGTATTTCAACCTCACGGTGACTTACAAGCGATTGCTCGGAGACATCTAGGTCCTCGAGGGATCCGTTGAGGTATTTCTCGATGAAGTCAGCTTTGGGGTTTTCGGCAAAGATTGTCACCTGGTCGCCTGCATGAAGAATGGTTTCACCACGCACTATACGAAGGCTGTTGTTACGGCGTACTGATACCATCAGGGTGTCCTCTCCAAGGCGCAGTTCCTTGACACGTTTTCCCACGAAGGGAGAATCGGGGCTGAGTGTGACTTCTGTGAGTCCGGAGCGGTTGAGCTGTCGGATGTTAAGAATTTCATCATGATGCTGGTCCTGGGCCCTTTCTGAAACTGCCTTGTTGTAGGCACGTATGATGTCTATCCTCCTGAGGACTCCCAGAAGCTTTTTGCTGCCTGTTTCTGCAACAACCGGCACGCATCCCTCTCCCTGGGCTTCAAGATGTCTCAGGGCCATCCAGACAGGCTGATTTGGAAGAATGGTTTGAGGATCTTTTACTGACAAAATGTCTGCTACTGTTTTTGATTCAAGTGACCCCTGGGTCCTGAGCAGGTCCAGTTCCTTGATAGTAACAAGTCCCGCCAGTTCAGAATTTTGTTTTATGACCGGCAGGGCATGGTAGTGCGTGCTGGAAAAAGTGCTCATCAGTTCCACCAGCTGCATGTCCAGCTGCACCGCCTCTGTCTCGCGGTTCATGGCCATTTCCGCCGTCACACCCTGCATCAGATCAATAGCCTGTGTGTCCTGGGAAAGTACTACTCCGCGCCGCTTCAGTTTCAGAGTGTAAATCGAATCACGACTGACATTCCTGGAGACAATGGTGCTCACCACGGTGGCCAGCATCAACGGAAGAATTATCTGGTAGTCACCGGTCATTTCAAAAAGGATCAGGATGGCAGTTATGGGAGCATGGGCCACTCCTCCGAAAAACGCAGCCATTCCAACCAGTGCGTATGCTCCGGAAGGAGCAACGGTTTCAGGAAAAATTGAATGAGCAATATGACCGAAGGTTCCTCCCAGCATCGCACCCATAAACAGTGACGGGGCAAAAATACCTCCAGAGCCTCCAGAGCCCAGTGTCAGGGTGGTTGCAAGGAGTTTGAGCAGCAGCAGTCCAAAAGTCATCTGCAGCGTCAACTGACTGAACAGGGAGCTTTCAATCGTATCGTATCCCACTCCGAAAACCCTGGGGAATCCGTCAACCTGGAATGAGAAAATCCCCAGCACACCAAGCATGATTCCACCCAGGATGGGTTTGGTTGGTTCAGGTACGCGGATTAGGCTCCACATATCTTCTGAAAAATACAGCAGCCTGCTGAAGCCAACTGCGGCAAGGGCAGCAAGCATGCCCATCAGTGTGTAAAGCAGCAGTTCCCAGGGACTGTTAAGTGCGTAGTCCGGAGTTAAAAATGTACGCTGATCCCCCTCGAAATAATGGGCAATCACATCTGCAGTCACTGCAGAAATTACGACTGCACCAAAATATACACTTCCGAAACGGCGCAAAAGGACTTCAAGCGCAAACACAGCACCTGCAATCGGTGCGTTGAAAGTGGCGGCAATTCCTCCTGCAGCACCGCAGGCAACAAGCGTGCGTACTCTGTCCTCAGAAAGTTTCAGCACCTGACCGACTATTGAACCCAGCGCAGAACCGATCTGTGCAATGGGACCTTCCCGTCCCACTGATCCGCCGCTGGCAATACATATTGAGGAGGCAAGTGATTTTACAATTACTACCCTTGGTCGGATCCTGCCCCCGCGCAGTTCAAGAGATTCCATTACTTCCGGAACTCCGTGTCCCTTTGCCTCCCTGGCAAAGTAATAAACTAGCGGCCCCACAAACGCACCACCTATTGCGGGAATCAGGATTAAATGCAGAGGGTAGTATTCCTGCATCAGTCCGGTAATATCCTGGTATGCTAAATTCTGCAGCCAGTCAATCAGGTTACGGAATAGAACCGCACCCACACCTGAACAGATACCCACTATAAGCGAGGTCAGCATCATAACAGATGAATCCGCGTCCAGCAGACGAAGCTGAGTGAATTCAAAGCTCGAAATCTGCTTCCAATACCTGGAAATGGTTTTTGGTAAGGATGAAAAATTCATAGTGCAGAATGTGCTGCTGGAAGGTCAGGTTCAGCGAGGGAGGGGCCTGATTTTGTTCCTGTAAAAAATGCGTCAGTATCTTTAAAAATCTGTTCCCCAACTTTAAAAGAGAAACAG
>JAKUUF010000146.1 GCA_022448705.1 SAR324 cluster bacterium
AAAAGTGGATTTAGCAAAAGCTGAAGAAATACCTGAGGCTGTATTGGAGCCTGCTCCGGAACCAAGAAAGATAGACTTAAAATCAAGAGTTGAAACCACAAGATATTTATTGCAGGCACGTAAAGCGTACATGAATGAAGATTATGCTTCGGCTATAACCGCCCTTCGCAGAGCCATAGAGCTAAATCCACTCTCCTCACAAGCTTTTGCAATGCTGGGCTCAATATATTATCGTTTGGGATGGAATAGAATGGCCATGGAGAACTGGCAGTATGCACTGGAACTTGATCCAACAAATGAAGGTCTGAATAAATATCTCATGCGTTTGTCAAGGTAATTTATAAATAAAGATATTCGATGGCACAAAAACGTAAAAATATGAAAATGAACAGAGTTTTTCTGCCTGTTATTGTATCCGCCTTAATTATATTTTTATTCCCATCTTTGTTCCTTAAGGCTCAGGAACGCGTTAAATCGCTAAGTATACGACAATTTGAAATAGAAGAATCAATACGCAATGGTCTCAAGTATTATCTTGAGCCGAAGGACTATGTCCTGCGTGTAAAACTTTTTGGTGAGGAGCGGGCAATTAGTGTAGCTAATGAGACACTTCCCGGATTTGGTCAGCTTAATGAGCGCAGCAGCACTACTGGTGCAAAATACTGGGAAATTACAAGGATGCGTGTAGATTTGGTTATGCACAAAGAAGTTTCTCCGTCCGTAAACACATACATAGGAGAAATTGTTCCTATTCTAAGCGGAATCGATTACCAGCGAGGGGATGAGCTGGTATTTGTTCCAATTCTACCGAGCGAGCCCTTTCCACAGCAGTCAGCTGTGCCTTCAGATGAAGAATTACCAGATGCAATGGTAAAAGCTTTACCGGAAGAAGCAACTGCAATAGATGAGGCTGCAATGCAGCCAGGAGAATCAACTGCTGAAGACGGAGAAAAACCGCTTGAAGAAGAGCCATTTTGGATGAGAATGAGTGACATTGAGAAAATTCTTGCTGGAATGTTACTTGTACTTTTGCTTTTGTTTTTCTGGGTACTTTGGAAATTGAGAAAAGTCAAAAAAGTTGCTGTGGAACAAACAGGATTTCCTGCATTGATGCCTCCACAACCGCAAACACCTCAGCTTCCAAATGCACCACAACAGGGTTTTATTCCCCTGCCTGAGTCTCATGAAAAGATTGGCGAAAATAAAGAACATCATGATTATCAGATTGATGATGCATTGATTAATGATGAAAACGAAAAACTTGTTCAAGAAATTGTCAAGCAGCTTATTGGTCGTGTGGATTGGAAACAGGAACTGGTACAGGAGATGTCACGAGATAAACAATCTATGGATATGCTGACCCAGTTTATTGCTACCCTGGGCTTAAGTTCATCGAGAAAACTCTTTTCCGAAACAATTCCTCAAAACACTTTTCTGGATCTTGAAAAACTGGCAGAAGAAGCCCATCCTTCAGCTGAAGATTCAAATGCTGTCTTGAAGGATATTCAAAAATTCTTACTTACCAAGCAATTAACCGAGCCTGAACAAAACAAAACTAATCCATTTGCATTTATGGATCAGCTTACAACTTCGCAAATAGGTTTCCTTGTAAAGGATGAACCAGCCAAAATAAAAGCATTTGTCATTGCACGTATGGACAGTGAAGAAGCTGCTAAAATTATGCGTGACCTTTCAAAAGATGAACGTACAAATGTAGCTTTGGAACTGGGCAAACTTCATGAACTTCCTCTTGAGCTCGTGGAAAAAATTGGTTACAACCTTGCAGAAAAAGCCCGACATGTGCCTGATGAAGGCACTGTTGGTGTTGACGGAATAAAGTTCATTGCAGATGTACTGGGAGATTTGGATAACTCAACGCGACAGGAATTGATCAGCGGTCTGCGAACATCTGATATCAAACTAAGTGAAGACATAGAGAGTCACTGCTTCATATTTGATTCAATTCCGGAAGTTCCAAAAGATATTTTGCTGGAAGTAGTTAGAAAGCTGCAGCCGGATGATGTAATTACTGCTATTTCAGGTTCAACATCAGAAATTAAGGAAGCCGCAATAATGTGCTTCCCTGAGAAAAGTCGTGCTGCACTTGTTTCATCATTAAAATCAAAAACGCCTGATTCTGAAGAGATACGCAGTGCACGCAGGATGTTTACTGACGCAATGCGCGAAATGGCAGATGCCGGGAAGCTAGACCTGCAGGAAGTCAATACAAAATTTGCTCAAAGTAACTCTGAAACTCAATCTGAGCAGGTATAATTAATTTTAAAGCATACGTTGGCTTACAATTATTTACCGTTGAGTTTTTCAGAATTTTGATCATTCAGTTCAGGAATAACTGACAAGACCATTTCCGGAGTAATACTGGTCAGGCAACGTAATTTGTCCGGATTACTGCATTTGCCCCTTCCATCACGAGAACAGGGGCGACAGCTCAGCTTTTCCTTTGTTTCCATTATTTTGCTTTCCTTCAAAAAAGGCGGGTAGCCAAATTCTCCAACTGTTGGCCCGAAGAATACTATTGCAGGAGTTTGCATTGCCTCTGCAAGGTGGCTTATTGAGGTGTCATTAGTTACAACAATTCTGGCATGTCTTAGCAGTTCTGCAGATTCAAGAGGTGAAAACTTTCCAGCTGCATTTATGACTTTACCTGGAAATTTATGTTCAAGTTTTTTATTTTCTGATTCATTTGCACCCCCTACCAGCACAACAGGACAATCCTGCTTGATTAATTTTGAAATTAATTCCTGGAAATATTTTAATGGCCAGCGTTTCAGAGGGTATGATGCAGATGCACCAATGGCAATATACCGTTTTTTTAGAAGATTGTTTTTATTAAGAAATTTCTTAATTTGGATGACATTGGCTGGATCTGGAAACAGTTCTGAGTGATTGTTGAGTACCAGACTAGTCTTATTCTGCAAGGGGAGAAGTAAGTGCTGACGTTGGGAAGGAGTATTGCTTAGAAAATTAAGTTTAAAATTAATCAATAAACTTCTTTGCCA
>JAKUUF010000147.1 GCA_022448705.1 SAR324 cluster bacterium
AAGTTTTCGGGGCTGTCTATGGGAGTTGCTACTACAATGGGGGTGAAAAAACTACACTGTGCACAAAAAAATTATTAAAATAAAAAAAGAGGGTTAAATGGATTTTGGTGAACAAATGACTAAGTGGAGGGAAGATTCCGGACTGACTCGCAAGGAATTTGCCAGAAAACTTAGTGTGTCGCTGACTGCAGTAAAAAACTGGGAAACAGGACACTCTACACCTAAATTGACAAAATATAGTGAAATTGCCAAAGTACTTTCGATAGATGTACGAGATATGGGTCTGGATAATGACCTCAATCTTGACAGGATAGGTGATCGCATCAAATATGCCCGCTTGCTTCGAGGTATGTCGATCGAGGCATTTGCCTATGAACATGGTTTTGCAATTCAGACTGTAAAGAGCTGGGAATCGCATGCCGCTGAGGTGACAGAAGCATCTCTGGAACGCATTGCCCGTGCTTTGAAAATACCTTACCCATTCTTTGATATGAAGAATGATCCTCACAAAGAATTAGCCGACCTAAAATAAACAGGCGGTATCTCCAGATAGGGAAATTCCAATAATTAATTTTTGGTGCGTCTCAGCGCATCCTTGAATTCCTGATTTTCGTCGTCTTGGTTAAGAGCAAGCTGGTAGTGTTTTCTGGCCATTTGTATTTCTCCATTTGCCTCAAAAGCCAGCCCGAGGTTGTACTCATCTTCTGCTGAGCGATCATCCTGACTTTGAAGAAAGGCAATTGCTTCTTGATATGCGTTGCCCCTGATAAGCGTAACTGCAACTGGGTTCCCATCAAGAACAATTAAATCTGCAGTTTCATGATAGGGGCTGATTTGTCTGACGAATTTTTCAGCTATCTCTCTGCCCAGCCTGATCCGCATATCCAGAACAGTTTGCGGAACACCGACGTCCTGTCTTAGATTGAACCCTCTTGCAAAATATTCAGTGGGGTTTGTAAATGATAAGCCGGCCCGATCAATTCTTGTAAGTAAGGTGACAGAAAAGTCCTGATCTTGATTAAAACCCTCTGATATTGCCGTTTTGATGACTGCAGGTAAATGTGATGTTCGCGGATCTCCACCCCACTTTTTTGCATGGTAGGAACGAAATGCCTGCGGACTGACAACATTTTCCCCGCTGCTTTTTCTATGCATAAAAAATTCTACTTCAATGGCACCCAGGTGTTCAACATATGGTGTAGGAATCAGGAAACCTCTTCCGGATGCCTCTGCTCCCATTACAACAGCACCTGCAAGCAAAGATTGCTCAAGGCGAACACCTTTGTTTTTGATATTCGCAAAATACGAAAGTTTCTCACTGGATTCAAAAATCATTTCTGAGAACTTAATTTTCCCGCTGATTACTCCAACTTCTGCAGCATTTGGAAGCACACCGCTGTAGCCTGTCTTATCTCCTGTTGTATTGATCAGCTGATACGGTGAATGAAGCGAGAGGTCATGAACCAAGGCAGCCCTCACCAATTCGGACATATGATTTGATTCTCCTTTTGTTGAAATGAAACTGGTGACTGCAGGCTGCAAAGTTTTTTTTGATTCTGCAACACTTTCTGAATTTGCCAACTTTTCTGATCCAGGCAATTCAATTTTTCCGGGAATTATTTCAAAATTACCAATTTCTATATACTTTATATTTTGCACCTGCTGCAGGGGAGGTCGCTGAATTTTGAAGCTGACTTTGGGTGCACATGAAGCCGCCATCATACTGAACAAAATACAGAGAAAAACTCTTGTAAGCATTGAATAGATGCTGGAACTTTTTGAATAATTATTTTTGTTCAGCATTTTTGTGCAGGTAAATATCTTAACAATTCTGCAGAAATTTCTGTCAGCGTGACTCAAGCTGCCTCTTTAATTGCGGGTTTTCACGTCTCAGCCTTTCTATACGTCCCAGTCCCTGTGCAAAGAGAAGATTTTCTGAATCAGCCTCCCATGCTTCCCTGTATGTTGTGTGAGCCAGTCCATAATCTCCAATTGCTTCAAAGCAAAGTCCAAGATTATAAAGGTCATTCGGGTCAGGATCTTCTGCAGTGGCCTGCTGCAGCTGTTCAATTGCTAAATCATATGCACCAGCTTCAATCAATATTTTAGTATTTGGGTGATCACTGTTTGCTATGGGCAAAGAGACAGTTTTTTCTGTAACTGAAACCCTGCGGACAAAGTTGCTGGCTATGGAAAGGGCCAGATCTGCAATTATTTGTTCAAATGAAGGGAGGACTTCATCAGAGGTTTCAATTGAGTCGTTTTCTTCAGGTTTAGAGGAAGTAAATTGGGTGGTTATGCCCTGATATATTTTCTGAAAAGTCTCCTTGTTTCTTCCTCCAATCCGCTGGGCAAAAGTTCTTGTTTCAAATGTTGATGCCAGAACTTTCGTTGGTTTCAAGCGGGTCATTTTTATTTCAAGAGCCAAACTTCCACGTGCAGACTTATAAGGCCACCATACAACCTGGTCCACTGTCAGATTTAAGCCGAGACTTCGTCTTGAATGAGGCGGCCGGAAATACTCCAGACTTTCTTTGCTCAAGTCAACTCCATCCGTTCTTTCTATTTCAAGCCAGAGTTTTCCGCTGATCACCGCGTCAACATCCTGGGTTTTGTAGCCGCCTACTGAGACTAATTGCTGCAGGGCAGCATCATTTTCAAGTTTCTCAAATTCATCGGTAAACACTACCTTAAAGTAAGGTGTGGATGTTAAAAGATTTATGACCCGTGATCTTATTGAGCGGCTTATAGTTTTTTGCTGCTCTAAATTCAGCAATACAGGATGAGTTTCCCAGGCACCGTTTCTTTCAGTTTTAAATTTTATTGCCAGCTGGCCGATCTCAAATGTACCAACAGCCACTTTCCTGATCTCCCTGGTATTGATTTCAGCAGGAGAACGAACAGACAGAGTAGCTGCAGCACAGCTCGTCAACAGGAATGCGTTGACGATTAAAATCAGATGTTTTTGATTAAACATAAAATTTTTTAAAATTTTTTACTTTTAATATTTTTT
>JAKUUF010000148.1 GCA_022448705.1 SAR324 cluster bacterium
TTGTCAATCTGGATAGACTAATTTAGTTCTTAAAATCTAAATTCCTTTTAAATTTTTTTTATAAGAAATGAGCCAAACAATTTTACTGACTGACTCAAGAGCTTCAGGAATAATTTTTGATAAACGCCTTGGGACTAATTTAGTAGCTGCTGCTTTAGTTGTATTCGGTTTCTGGATCTCTGAACCATGGAGTAAAACTCTATTGAACATTGGATTATTCTCGCTATCAGGCGCACTAACTAACTGGCTTGCGGTTTACATGCTGTTTGAACGTGTTCCCGGGATCTATGGTTCTGGAGTGATCCCACTGCATTTTGAAGATTTCAAGACAGGAATCCATCAACTGATAATGCGTCAATTTTTTGACCGGAATAATTTAGAAAAATTCTTCAAAGGTGCGGATGGATCAAAGTACCTCCCGGACTTTAAACAGGTATTTAAAGAGATAAATTTGAATCCTGCATTTGACTCATTGTTGGAAGTAATCCAAAATTCCAGTTTCGGACCATTGCTGTCCATGGCTGGAGGAATACAGGCGCTAGAATCTCTTAGGGAGCCTTTCACGGACAAACTGCATTTGGTCGTACAAAAAATTGTAGTGTCGGAACCATTTCAGCAAGCCATGCGTGAAAAACAGGACGAATTTACTGCAAGCCAGGATCTTCATCAAAAAATAGATGGAATAGTAACCGAACGTCTCGACGAACTTACTCCTGAAATGGTAAAGAAAATTATTGAGAACATGATTCAAAAGCATCTCGGCTGGCTTGTTGTATGGGGTGGAGTTTTTGGAGGAATAATAGGTTTGATTACATCTTTTGTCATTTGAACACACAACCTACAGGATTTAAAGTAATAGAAGGTAAAACCTGATCACAAATCTGATATGCCTAAAGAGAAGCTCCTGCAACTGCTCCGTGAAATCACAGAAGAGCGGATACCGTTCAATAAACTGATTGGGATTAAAATAGAATCACTTGGCATGGACAGCCTTGGAATTCGTTTTGAAATGCGTCCTGAACTGATCGGAAATTTTAAACGCGGTAACCTGCATGGTGGCGTTATCTCTTCTGTTATGGATGTAACTGGAGGGATGGTAGCCTGGACGGGTATCATGAAAAAAATGGAGGGTCAGTCTTTTGAAGAAATTTCTCAGAGATTTGCAAAAATTGGCACAATAGATCTGCGTGTAGACTTTTTACGTCCCGGATTAGGAAAATATTTTATTGCAACCGGAACTACCCTGCGAACAGGGAATAAAGTTTCGGTAACCCGTATGGAACTGCATGATGACAAGGGCACATTGATCGCAGTAGGTACTGGGTCTTATCTTGTAGGATAAATAATTTTGAATTAGCTTTTTAAAAACAGCTGCTACGCAGATTGTTCAAAGAACTTGACTCTTTTGCAAAATGCATATTCCATTATAAGAAGCGTCGGAGCGTAGCGCAGCCCGGTAGCGCACACGCCTGGGGGGCGTGCGGTCGCTGGTTCAAATCCAGTCGCTCCGACCACCTGCCGGATACAATCTTCAGAAATTTTTTCCCGCTGTAACTTTTAAAGACTGACTCAGTTAACAGATTTTTATTAGAATATATAAGTAAATTTAAGTTTATTTCAGAGTTAATTCCCATTTAAATCTTATTCATGACAAGAACTGAAAACCTTAATATTGTTGAAGTTATGCCGATAACTTCACCAAAAAAACTCAAAGACCTTCTGCCTGTTTCAGACAGCGTAATTGAAACCGTCTTAAATGCAAGAAATGCTATTAAAAGCATTTTAGAGGGAGAGGACTCACGTTTATTGATGATTGTCGGTCCATGCTCTATTCATGATCCAAAGGCAGCAATTGAATATGCAGAACGTCTAAAAAAACTTGCTGATGAAGTTTCAGAAACAGTTCTTGTTGTGATGCGAGTCTATTTTGAAAAACCACGAACTACAGTTGGATGGAAAGGATTGATTAATGATCCTGAATTAGACGGAAGTCACAAAATAAACAAAGGTATCGAACTGGCTCGTCGGTTACTGCTGGATATTAATGCACTAGGCCTGCCTTGCGCCACAGAAACACTTGACCCAATTACACCTCAATATCTGGCGGATTTGATTTCATGGAGCGCAATTGGAGCAAGAACCACTGAATCACAAACACACAGGGAAATGGCCAGTGGATTGTCGATGCCTGTAGGTTTTAAAAACGGGACTGACGGAGGATTGAGTGTGGCCATCAATGCCATGAAATCTGCATTGCAGCCGCACCATTTTCTGGGCATCAATAATGAAGGTTTATCTTCCGCGATTCAAACTTCTGGAAACCGCAATTTACACCTGGTACTGCGTGGTGGCAGCAATGGCCCCAATTACGATGCTGTGTCTATTCACAAAGCTGCGGAATCCTTAGCGTCAGAAGGATTGCCTGAAGCTATTATGATAGACTGCAATCATGCTAACTCAGGGAAAGACCCCTCACGCCAGGAACTTGTATTAAGAGACGCAATACACCAGATAAAAAACGGTGATAATTCAATTATCGGCATAATGATCGAAAGCAACATAAACGGAGGTAATCAGCCGATATCAGCAAGCCTGCAATATGGAGTATCCATTACAGATGCCTGTCTTGATTGGGAAAATACAAACAGAATTATTCTTAACGCACATCAATCCCTGGCGACATGCAGCTAATTGCTATCAATTAATTTATTTTAAATCTGCAAATCTTCCTACCTTTAAATAAACTATTTCAGTAATTCTTAAGGGACTGAGTAAAAAATTACAGGATTGTTTTTTATCTTCAAAACTAGAAGCAATAAACTAATAACTGAATCCTTAAGCAGTGAACATTGAACAAAGTACGATCTCCAGCATGCTCAATTCAGCAACTGTGGAGCTTGAAGAAACCAACCAATA
>JAKUUF010000149.1 GCA_022448705.1 SAR324 cluster bacterium
AATATTTTCTTTAACAGAGGATTCAGAACAGAGTGGTAATTTGAATGTTCGCAGTGAATTGGAAGAATCCGGAATTGCTGTTGATGATGAAATAATTATACGTTGTATTGTTTCCGAAAAGGGAAGACAAAAACGTTTCATAAATGGGAATTCAGTCACTGCAGATTTTTTGAAAAAAATTGGCAGGCAGCTGATTAATATTCACGGCCAGCATGACAATCAGTCTCTGTTCCAAACTTCAACTCACCTTGATTTTCTTGACGGTTTCGGCAAGCTTCTTCCACTGAGAAAAAAAGTCGGGCATGCATATCGTTCTCTTCAGGAAGCCAGGAAAGAGCTGATTAAATTAGAGAAAAAATTTGCTGAACGTGAACTTCGCCTTGAAGAACTTAAATCTGTAATTGAAGATTTGTCTGAGTTGAATTATCAAAACTCCGAAGATAGGGAACTACGCAGAGAAGAAAACAGGCTGACTCATTTTGAAAAACTTACCACAATTTTGGGGCAGGTCAGAAATCAATTGCATGAGATGGACGGATCAGTTCTGGAGCAGCTTGAAATCTCAAGAAAGCTATTGTCAGAAGCGGAGCAGATTGATCCTGAATGTACTGAAATGCATGCAGGAATCGAGACAGCATTTTTTCAACTTGAAGACAGTTACAGGAAATTAGTCAACTACTGCGAAAGGGTTGAAGCAGACCCCCAGCGTCTTAACTGGATCAATGAGAGGCTCAGCCGAATACAGCATTTTGTCCGGAAATTCAGTCTTCCAGATGCGGAAGGTCTGCATACACTGCATGAAGATTCCTTGAAGGAATATGATTCAATGCAGCAGCTTGGTGATGATCAGCAGCAGATTGCAGAAAAGATTGCTTCATTAACTAAACAACTGCAGAAGCACGCAGAAGAGCTTTCTAGGGAAAGGCATAAGCAGGTTAAGAATCTGGACCGTGCGGTTGTAGATGAATTGAGGCAGCTTGGAATGAATAAGGCAGTATTTGAAACTCGAATTGTTTCATCATCACTTGATGAAGACAAAAATGCATGCACCGAAAAGGGCATAGACAAGTTAGAATTTTTGTTGTCTGTCAATCCCGGACAGGACCTGCGCAGTCTGGCTAAAGTCGCTTCCGGCGGTGAGCTTTCCAGGATAATGCTGGCACTAAAAACAGTGCTTACCTCGATTGATTCAGTTGAAATTTTGATTTTTGATGAAGTTGATTCAGGAATCAGCGGAGGAATCGCTGAAATAGTAGGGAAAAAACTGCTCAAACTTGGAGAAAGGCATCAGGCATTATGTGTGACTCACCTTCCACAAATTGCTGCTTTTGCTGAACATCATTATCTGGTCAGTAAACAGATGCAGGATAATCAGACGTTTACAAAGATAAATCCTCTCAATACAGAAAGTGAACGTATTAATGCACTCGCCGATTTGCTTGGGGGTCAGCAGATTACAGAAAATACAATGGAACTGGCCAGTGAAATGCTGCACAGTTCTCAAAAAAAAATCAGATTATAGAAAAATACTGACTGCCTTATTTTTGACTGCAAACAGTCCAAATACAATTTGGCAAATCAGTGTTAGCAACCTTTTTCAGGAAAAAATTTTACAAAAAATCTGGATTGCTGCGACCTTTATAATTCTTTCTATATTATTCTCAATTTAAAATTGTTTTCTCATATTAATTTCCACAAAAAACTTGCATACGCATTTTTCCTCCAATAGTTTGAAGAAAGAAACATGTAATATTGACATTATTTGAGGAGCAATAAAGGAAAAGTAAATGAAAATGGAAAAAGACGAAGAAAGTCAAGAGACGGACAATCTTGCCAGCAAGCTGCTGAAGTCTCGCACAGTTGTCATTTCTCAGCAGGTTGATGCAAAATTAACTTCAAAAGTCTTAAGTCAATTGGTCCTGCTTGAGCAGGAAGGCGATGACCAGCCGGTAACTGTATTCATCAATTCACCAGGTGGTGAAATATTTTCAGGATTCGCGATTTTTGATATGTTGAATTTCATTTCTTGTCCGGTAACAACAATTGTAACCGGATTTGCCGCCAGCATGGGCTCAATTTTAAGTCTGGCCGCGGACAAGGGTCGCAGATATGCAATGCCTCAGGCAAAAATCATGATTCACCAGCCTCTGTTAATGGGTTACCAGGGACGTGCAACCGAATGTGAAATTCAGGCACGTGAAATACTTAAGACACGAGATCACCTGGTTAAGCTGTATTCTGAACAAACAGGAAAAAGCCATGAGGAAATAAAAAAAGCTCTTGACAGAGATAACTGGTTTACTGCTGAAGAAGCACTTGAATATGGATTAATTGACAAGGTGGTGCACACCAGGTCAGAAATATAAAAAGGAAGCTTATTTAAAGTAGCTGCTTGAAAAACTGAAAATCATGGCAAAAAAAATCATCATTGTTGAATCACCTGCTAAAGCACGTACCATCACCAAATTCCTTGACAAGGATTACTCAGTAATGGCCTCAATGGGTCATGTCAGGGATCTGCCTTCGTCAAAGCTAGGTTTTGATCCTGAAAACAATTTCATACCTCAGTATGAAATCTCCAAAGATAAAAGAAAAGTTGTAGCAGATCTTAAAAAACAAATTGACAAGGACACTGAAGTATTTCTGGCAACTGATGAAGACAGGGAAGGTGAGGCAATATCATGGCATCTGCTTGAGGCACTGGGGCTTAAAAAAAGTGCGGTTAAGCGGATTGTTTTTCACGAAATTACTGAATCCGCAATAATCAATGCCCTGGAAAATCCAAGGTATGTTGACCAGCAACTGGTTAACGCACAGCAGGCAAGAAGAATTCTGGATCGCGCAGTAGGTTATAAGTTGTCACCATTGCTTTGGAAAAAAATTAAACCTGGACTTTCT
>JAKUUF010000015.1 GCA_022448705.1 SAR324 cluster bacterium
ATTAATTTAAACTTTACTGTTTAGTCTAGTTTTAGGACTTAAAGCTATTAGTTGCATGGTTTTACACTTTTTAGTTGGATATGGCAGGTAGGATTGTAGGGGTTTATGTAAGGGGTTAGAAAGTTGTAAGGGGTGTCCCTAAAAAATTTTCTTGCAGTGTTTGCAAGGGGTTACAGCGGTTAAAATTATGATTGAATATAGATTAAACATTTTCCAATTATTCCACAGTTTTTTATGCCCAGACTATTCGCGGTAGATTCCATGGCAGTTCTCTACAGGGGATATTTTGCCATGATCCGTACTCCGCTGATAAATTCAAAAGGCTTGAACACAAGCGGAATCAGGACATTTTTAATGCAGTTGATAAAGATAATTGAAGAAGATAAGCCGGATTATCTTGCAGTTGCATCGGATTCAAAGGAGCCAACCTTCCGCCACAAAAGGTTCCCGGAATATAAAGCTACTCGTGAAAAAATGCCGGAGGATCTTGTTGAGCAGCTCCCATATCTGCCAAGGCTGGTGGAGGCGCTTAATCTGCCGTACTTGATTCTTCCAGGATACGAGGCAGACGACATTGTGGGTACGCTGATGAGGCTTTGTCGTGAAGCGGAAATAGAAGGTGTGATGGTTACAAGCGATAAGGATTACATGCAGTTGATCGGCGAGAAAATTGTGATGCTGAACCACCGAAACGAGCGTATAGGAATCAGCGGAGTGCAGGAAAAATTTGGCTGCGTTCCTGAGCAGGTGGTGGAGATGCTGGGGCTGATGGGAGATTCCTCAGATAATATTCCCGGAGTAAGAGGAGTTGGTGAAAAAACCGCGGTCAAGCTGATATCAGAATTTGGAAGCATAGAAGGTGTTTATGAAAATCTTGAAAGAATCAGCGGCAAAAGCCTGAAGGAAAAACTGGAAACTGATCATGAAAATGCCTTCCTTTCCAGGGAACTGGCCACTATTGACTGTCATGTACCTCTGTCTTCCACGTTGGAGGATGTTCATCTTGGAGAAACAGATTTATACAATAATGATGAATTATATGCCTTGCTCGAAGAGCTTGAGTTCAGAACACTGATGAATCGCCTTATAAAAAAAAGGGGCACTGTTTCAGTGGGTCAGGAGTCAGGACCTGCAGATGCTGAACAAAGGGAATCCTCCCAGGATGACAATCAGGAGCTGTTTTCTTCGGAAGAAGAAACTGATCATGGCCATCTTGAAGTAGAATGCTCTCTAATTGAAACTGCAGAACAATTACGAACTCTAATCAGTGAATTTTCCAATAAAAGCAGGCTGGCTCTTGTCCTGGATATTAAAGGTGAGCATCAGCTGGATTTGTGGCTGAAGGGACTGGCGATTTGTGCTGATGGTGAAAAAGCAGTTTATATTGATTTAGATCGCACTGAAGCAGAAAGGACGGAAATTATCGGGCAGCTGAAAACAGTCCTGGAGTCTGCTGAGCATCCGAAAATATTCTATGACCTTAAAAAAGCCCTGCAGCTTTTTTCAAAATTGGGAATACAGATTGAGGGAGTTGAATCAGATATTTTACTGGCTGCCCACATGACAGATCCGCTGGGAAGACGTTACGACCTTGATTACCTGCTGGGACGCAAGCTGAATATGAAAAGGAAATCCAGGGAATCTGCCGATGCATCAAAGCAGAGCCAGATGAACATGTTTGAAGAATCTGAAGAAGAAGATTACATCCGGCATTGTGAATACGCAGCCATCGTTTTTCAGCTTCATGAACTGCTTAAAGCACAGCTTAAGCAAACCGGAATGGAGGGAGCATACCGCAACATAGAAATTCCTCTGGCCGGCACTCTGGCAGCACTTGAAATGGCAGGAGTAAAGCTGGATGTTGAAGGATTGAATAAAGTTGCACTTGAGTTTGAAGGACGCCTGACTGAATTACGCAATAAAATAACTGACCTGGCAGGGGAAGAATTTAATCCAAATTCTGTAATTGAACTGCAGAATATTCTTTATGAAAAACTTCGACTGCATGAGCGGTTCAATATCAAACCAAAAAAAATCAAGCTCGGCAACCGCATGTCGACGGATGAGGAAACATTGGAGAAACTGGCTGAAGATGATCTGCCCCGCACCATCCTGGATTACCGTACACTTAACAAACTGAAAAACACATATATTGATCAGCTTCCGGGATATGTCCATTCAGAAAGCGGAAACATCCACTCAACATTTCATCAAACCGGAACAGCCACGGGGCGTCTCTCATCAGAAAATCCAAATTTGCAGAATATTCCTGTACGTTCCAGTGAAGGACGACGTGTCCGCCGTGCCTTCATTGCATCCGGAACGGAAAAGATTCTGATTTCTGCTGATTACAGCCAGATTGAACTTCGAGTTGTGGCACATTTTTCAAAAGACCCGACTTTCCTGGATGCATATCGTCGTAACCTCGATATTCACTCGCTGACCGCTTCAACTATTTATGGCGTAGCAGAAAAAGATGTAACACGTGAGATGCGCGACAGAGCAAAAGAAGTCAATTTCGGACTGATTTATCGAATGGGTGCAGAAAGGCTGTCAATCGTGACCAAAACTCCCAAAGCGGAGGCAAAAGAATTTATTGAACGCTATTTTGAGAAATACAGCACTATTCACGCGCTGCAGGAGCGATTCCTGGAACAGGCACGCAAGGAAGGTTTTTCTGAGACTTTATTCGGAAGAAGACGCTACCTTCCGGAAATAAATGCAAAAGGACTTTTGAAAAGAATGGCAGAAGGGGCCGCTATAAACACACCGATCCAGGGTTCTGCAGCGGAAATCATCAAACTGGCCATGATTGATGTGGAAAATCTGCTGCGAGAAAAAAAAATGCAGTCCAGAATGATCCTTACAGTGCATGACGAACTGGTGTTTGATGCACTCAAAGAGGAGGAAGACGAACTGTGCGAAATTGTTAAGCATGCAATGGAGAACGTGGTCGGTCTTGAGGTGCCGCTGCTGGTTGAAATAGGCAAAGGCCAGACCTGGCTTGATGCTCATTGAGCTTCCATATAATCAAATGTATTCATAATTCATAAGTTAAATTGTATGAATAATACTTAACTTTAATTGTGAATTTCCTAAAATTAAAATGCTTTTGAAAAATTTTGGTCATTGTTACAATATGAAAACCTATCAAAAAACATGAATATTTTGAGGAGAAAATAATGGTAACAGCACTAGTACTTTTAAATCTCGACCGGAATCAAATTAAAGACGTTTCGCAAAAACTGGTAGATATGCAGGAAGTTTCAGAGGTCTATTCTGTTGCGGGACGTTATGATCTAGTGGCGATAATACGAGTAAAAAATAATGAACAAATCGCTGATACAATCACGGGAAAATTCTCGGAGCTGGAAGGCATAACAGCCACAGAAACCCTGATTGCCTTCAACACTTTTTCTAGACATGATCTTGAACTTATGTTTTCAATCGGAGAGTGATAGCAAGTGTCAGCTCCGCAAATGAAGCAGTCAATAGAGGTCCGGGACGCAATATCCCGGATGAGCCCCTACAAACCTCCTCTTGAAAACCGCGATCCGGAAGCATTCCTGCTGATGGACTTCAACGAATCTCCCCTGCCGCCTCCTCCGGGAGTAATACAAAAAATTTCAGAATTCCTTAACTCGCATGTTCACATTTATCCCATATATGGTGATTTCCTTGAGAAACTTGGAAATTATTCCAGTGTCCCTGCCGAAAACCTACTGCTGACAAACGGTTCAGACCAGGCAATTGACATCATAATGAGAAGCCTGCTGGAAAACGGAGAAGAAGCAGCAATG
Source organism: SAR324 cluster bacterium (assembly GCA_022448705.1). GTDB lineage: Bacteria > SAR324 > SAR324 > SAR324 > NAC60-12 > Arctic96AD-7. The sequence goes on from JAKUUF010000015.1 coordinate 3,801, forward strand.
GTGCAGCCTGGATTTCAGATGTACAACCAGACTGCGGGTACGCTTGGATGTAAATTGAATGGACCGCAATTCCCAGCAGATTTTCATTTCCCTCACCAGGAATTGAAAGAATCAGTAAACACAAAAACACGCTTGATTGTTTTAATCAACCCAAATAATCCCACAGGCACATCCGTATCACTGGAGCAAATTGAGGATTTGCTAAAATCATTTCCGGACATTCCAGTGCTTGTTGATGAAGCATATTACGAATTTACCGGCGAAACCTGTGTTTCGCTTTTGTCCAGCTACCCAAATTTGATTGTGATCCGCACTTTTTCCAAAGCGCTTGCTTTACCGAGCCTGCGTTTGGGTTACGTGATAGCAAGTCCGGACTTTATTCTTGAGCTTCAGAAAATACGCGGTCCATACGATGTGAATGTTGTGGCGGTATTAGCGGCACGTGAGCAGCTGAATAACCCGGAACACTGGCAAAAGATGGTGAGGCATCTGATGGATGAAAGCAAACCGGCGATAGAAAAATATTTTGATGAAAAGCAGGTGAGATATTTTTCCAGCAAGGCAAATTTCATGTTAGTAGAACCTTCCGATGTCCAGCAAGCCTGCAAGTTTCTGATGGAGAATAAAATTCTTGTTAGGCCGATGAGGCCGCCGATAGACCACACGTTCCGCATGAGTCTGAGGACGATGCCGGAAATGCAACGTTTTATGGATGTTTTCACCCGTTATTTAAACAGCTGAGAAGAAAATGGCAAATTGGTGGGATAATTGCATGCATGCAGGTTCTTATGAAGGAACCGCACAGGAGGTCACCGTTTTCCAAGGAAGGAAAAAATTGACAAGGACGACAAGATTTTAACGATGGTCTCCTGTGTACTCCGCTTAAGTGCTTTCTCCCTGTTACTTATCATTCCTTTTTCCAGCAATTTCATCAAGGACATCCAGGTACATCCCGCAAAGTGATGACCACTGATCAGATTTGGTCAGCTCCCTTCGGAATTTATTAAAGGCGGCAAATTTTGTTTGCTTTAGATCATCATCTTCGCGGAACGGAAGGGAAACACTTTCCTGAGTAAAGGGTGAGATCCAGGTGAAAAAATCGATGCAGAGCTGATGGGGCTCAGCAATGTGAATCATCTGCATTTTGCTTAAAAACAGGGTTGCGATTGCTTCACTTTCTCTTGCCGTCAAGGAAATTATTCCTGAAGACACCTTAGTCAAATGGTTTGTTTCAACGGCCATCACGAACAGCAGGTAGTCACTCCATTTTGCTGAAAGACCATATGACTGTGCTTCAGGCGAACTGGCCCACTCAGTTAAATGTTCCTGATGACGATAATAGCCGCTTAAAATATTTTTTTGTGAGCGTTTCTGTTGTCCATACCATACCATAACCTGATGCTCGATTTTTGAAATGCTGCTGCTGTTCAACTGGCTCCAGATCATCAGCAGCAGGGATTCCATTCCTTTAAGCATTTCAAGGTAGTTCCTGCCCAAATCCCTTTCAAGCCAGGCACAGTGAAAAGGCATGGTGTGAGCGGCATTCAGTGCATCAATGATCTTTCCCAGCTGCCAGGATGCCTCCTCCTTCAACCATTCTTCAGGGTTCATGTTTTCTTTTTTTGAGAAAGCCATCAGCTGTTAACTATGAAAACCTGTTCCATCTGTTTCAGTCTACTGAGGATTGCAGGCATATCTGCAGGAACATCATTTAAATCCAGAGTGTTTTCAGGTATGTATTTCAGTGATGACTGGTCATCACACAGCCATTCAACAAGTTTGGCATGATCGAGTTTAGCAGTATCTTTAATCTGCAGCCTCAAACGGTTGCGTTCATGTTCAATCTTTTCCACACCATGAAGCTGCCCCCAAAGTCTAATTTCAGCCTGCCTGAATATATTAAGTACCGGTTCTGGAAGCATGCCGAACCTGTCTTCGATACCGTTGCGGAATTCCCACAGGTCTTCCTTCGTGGGCAGAGTCCCGACCGCTTTATAAAGAGACAGGCGCTGGCTGGTGCTGCTTATGTAGGATTCAGGAATCAGCTGATCAATCTGGTTCAGCTTAACCTGGATGTCTTCCACTGATAGTCCTGATTCAGATTGTCGCAGCTTTTTGACGGCTCTATCCACCATTTGAGTGTAAAGCTCCAGCCCCACACTTGCTATTTGCCCGGACTGCTCTGATCCCAGCAAATTGCCGGCTCCTCTAATTTCCAAGTCCCTTGAAGCAACCTTAAATCCTGCCCCCAGGTCGTTCAGGTCCTGCAGGACATTCAGTCGCTCATTTGCGACTCCGCTTAAGATCAAATCTGGTGGAACCAGCAGATAAGCATAAGCCTGCACATTGCTGCGTCCAACTCTTCCCCGCAGCTGATAGAGTTGAGACAGTCCAAAAATATGTGCGTTGTTAATTATGATTGTATTGGCATTCGTGATATCAAGACCGGACTCAATAATTGTAGTAGAGAGCAAAACATCAAATTCTCCCTCAATAAATTCCATCATCACTTTTTCCAGTTTTTCTTCCCTCATTTGACCATGCCCGATTACAATCTTCACATTTGGAAGGATACTGTCAAGATAGCGTCCATATTCATAAATTGTATCAATACGGTTGTGAACTATATAAACTTGGCCGCCTCGGCGAATTTCCCGGCTGACTGCTTCCTGAATAATATAATCATTGGCAGGCAGCAATCTGGTCCGCACTGCCCTGCGGTCTGCAGGGGGCGTGTTTACCAGGCTAAGATCCCGTATTCCCATCAATGACATGTGCAGCGTGCGCGGAATTGGAGTGGCCGAAAGTGTGAGTACATCAACTGAGGCCCTGAAGCGCTTGATCTTTTCCTTGTGTCTGACCCCGAAACGCTGTTCTTCATCAACAACAAGCAATCCCAACTCTTTGAATTTAACATCTGTTGAGAGCATACGGTGTGTTCCAATAAGCACATCGATTTTACCCTCTTGCAAACGTTTGATAATTTTTTTCTGTTCCGCTGCTGTTCGAAAACGGCTGATGACTTCTATTATAAAAGGGGTGTCTTCAAAACGTCTGCAGAAAGTCTCAAAGTGCTGCTGTGCGAGAATTGTGGTAGGAACAAGAACCGCAACCTGCTTTTCCTGCTGGACAGCCTTGAAGGCGGCACGCATGGCGATCTCAGTTTTTCCAAAACCAACATCTCCGCAAACGAGCCTGTCCATCGGCATCTCCTTTTCCATATCTGCCTTAACAGAACTGATCACATCCAGCTGATCCCGTGTTTCTTCAAACTCAAAGCGAAGTTCAAATTTCTGCATTTCCAGATCATCTGCTGCAAAGGCAAAACCCTTACGGGCTTTACGTTCAGCATAAATGTCAGCCAGTTCTTCGGCAATGTTCTCCACAGTTTTCGCAACCTTGCTGCGAGTTTTTTTCCAGGCTTTTTCTCCAAGCTTGCTCAATTTAGGAGTTGTACCATCCGCATTCACATATTTCTGCACAAGGTGGATATTTTCTACAGGTACATAAACTTTTTCATCACGTGCGAAAACCAGCTGCATGAACTCGTTTTGATTGCCGCCCGCGGAAATTTTCTGCAAACCATGGTAGCGCCCGATTCCGTAGTCCAGGTGAACCACATGGTCTCCTTCCCTTAGATCATCAAGGTTACCTGCAGTCTGGTGAACCTGGGCTCGCTGTAAGCGGCGATTCCTCGTTTTTTCACCGAAAACTTCTTCCTCAGTCAGTAAAACGAAAAGAGCTTTCCCGTTTGAATCAAGTTTCCTGAATCCTGAAGAAACTTTTCCTGTTAAAATCGGGATCGAACCAGATGTGTTTTCAGTATCATTTTTCTCGAGCCAGTCAAGCCACGGACACCTGTTTGTAGTCAGTTGATCTCCCGCTGCAGTGCTTTCCACGCCTAAATCGTCCAGCAGCTGCTGAAAACCATCTGCATGCGTTTGGTTTTTCGCACTAAGCAAAACCGGTGTTCCTGAGCTTTGCCATTTTTGAAGCAGCTGTACCATGTAGCCTGCTGCGGAAGTTGCCTTCGCACTTTCGAATTGATTACGCAGGGACTTGTTATCTACAAACTGAAGCTGGTGTACCGTACGTGCTTTAGTGTTATTAATTTTCATTGAGTTCAAAACCAGGCTGACATGCTTAGTAAGCTTAGTCTGAAGTTCTCTATGGGTTAAAAATAATGACTCCGGAGAGAGAGTAAGCTTGTTTTGCTGAGTACTGATTTCGTACTCCATAAAGACTTCCTGGTAAAAACTGTCAGCACGCTTATTTACATTTTTTTCTTCATCAATTATTAAAATTAATTCATCGGGGAAATAATCAAATAGGGTTTCCAGTTCTGGATAGAATAAAGGGGAAAGAGATTCAATTCCGGGAAACCCTTCTTTTTTTTGCAGACTTTGTCTTAATCGCAATAGGACCTCCGGAGCACATTCTTTGCGATATTCCGGCAAGCTTTTGCGTGCAAAATCGATATTTTCCTGGTTAAACAGTATTTCACCAGCAGGGAGGATTTTTAATGAACTCAATTCAGTTTGATCTGTATGCTGAGTTTGAATGTCAAACGGTTTGAGGAAATGTGCCTTGGAGTTTTCAGAAAATTCAATCCGCACCGGTTTTTCCAGGTTTAATGGGAAAACGTCCAGTATTCCTCCATGGGTACTGAACTCTCCAAGTTCTTCAACCACATCAACCTGAATGTATCCGGAATTAAGCAGCTGCTTCCCGATTTCATCCGGACTTCCGACAAATTCATTTGTCAGTGTGATAGTGTTTTTTAAAAAATCATTTCGAGGCAGAAAACACTGCATCAGCGCATTGGGTGTGGTAATCAGTATACGTGCCTGCTGATTTAGCAAAGCGTCAAGGGTTTGAAAACGCTGCGCTGTCAGGCCTTTGTGCGGTGAAAAATTGTCGTATGGAAGCACATCCCAGAAGGGGAAAAAATACACCCCCTCTCTTCCAAAATAATAGTAGATGTCATGCAGGAGAACTTCGGCAATATCAAAAGATTCGCAGACCACCACAACAGGGGCTGTTTCCCCTGGAGACTGGCCGGATATTTTGCTGAGCATGGAAACAACGAGTGCTTTGCTGGATCCGGCAAGTCCCTGAAGTTCAACTGGAGCAGAGCCTCCATTTATATTGTTCAGGATTTTCTGGAGAGATGAAGACATGACTTTGGGAAAAAACCTGGGCAGAGTTCGGTGTTCATGTCTGGCTGAGAATATCCAGTACTACAACATAGACAAGAGGATGCTCCACATCTTCATTTATTATACGGACAATTTGATACCTTACTTCATCAAGAACAAATTCTCCTTCCTCCACAAGCAGTTCTTCTTCAAACTCAATTTGTACTCCATCCTGTTCTCCCAACAGACCGTGGATGTTCACAATTACAGTGGAGGTATTTTCGTCAGTCATTTCCATGCTAGCTGAAGAACAGTCATTACCACGAAGACAGTGACCTTGTTCAGATAATTATTCCCAAGTTAAGATTGAGCATCACTTAAGGAGTGAAGCATTATTCACCCTGTTTAAAATATACTGCCAAGTAAAATTATTCCCATTCAAGCAGGAATTTATTTTAATGAAATCACAGCTTGATGTAGACATCAAAAGACATAATCGCATCCTCGTTTGTCACTTACGTGCAACAGTATTTCCGCTTAAAAGGGAATGCCAATTTTTTTATGTTTTCATCAAGGATATTGAAACTTAGGACAAGCATAGATTTGAATCAAGTTTTAATTCTAAATATTTATGATAACAGTAATTTTTGAGCAGAATTATCTCGCTTTGCGGCAATGTTGAATTTTCTCCATAGTCTCCTGCTTCATTCATTTCAATAGTTTGTCAGCAGTTTTTGAGCAGTTTCAATTGCACACTGTATTTGAATGTCCTAGAAAAAATTACTGAGTTTTCATCAGCGGCAGGCTTGCAAGACTAGCTTGTACGATTACGCGCTGATTGCTCTAAAGCTTGAGTTTAAGGACTGAGATTGCCATAATTTTTATGTAAGTTTTAAGTTTTTCCTCGAATAAAGGAGGTAATAACTGGGATATTAATTAAATAATGAGCAAAACCGAAAGAACCCCGATTTTCACTTCCACAGAAAAAAGGAGCATTTACAGTTTAAGCGGGGTACTTTTTTTCAGGATGTTCAGTATTTTTCTGCTGCTGCCGGTTTTCAGCGTTCTTGCCTTGGATTTGGAGGAGGCAACACCATTTCTGATTGGAGTTGCCTTTGGTGCATATGGCTTGACACAGGGGTTTCTTCAGCTTCCATTCGGAATGTGGAGCGACAGGGCCGGAAGAAAAAAAGTGATCGTGATCGGTTTGGGGCTGTTCATTATTGGGAACCTGCTTGCTGCTGCGGCAGATTCTATTTACTTGATGATAATTGCCCGTTTTCTTCAAGGCACAGGGGCAATCAGTTCAACCGTGTTTGCTCTGGTTGCGGATTTAACTCGCCCTGAAGTCAGGACACGTGCCAATGCGGCAATGGGTGTCAGCATCGGGACTGCTTTTGCGATTGCATTCATAGCAGCTCCGTTTCTTGGTGAGTGGCTGGGATTGGAAGGAATGTTTGGAATGATTGCAATTTTTTCCGTAGTCAGTCTGGTACTGGTACTGACAACGGTTCCAAATCCGGAGGCAATTCCCCTGGTACCGGAAAATACATCCTTTCTTAAAATGACAAAAACAGTATGGAGGGTTCCTTCTTTGCGTACTATTTGCTGGGGAGGGTTTGTTTGTGGGGCTGGTCTTTCATCCACGTTTTTCCTGATACCAATGATCCTGGTAAATCACGGATATGAACGTGCGGAAATGTGGAAAATATACTTGCCGATGATGCTTGCAGGAGCTTTGATGATGATACTTGCGGCTGTTTTCGCGGAAGTCCGTAACCGCTTTCGTGAAGTTATGCTGTTTGGAGTGGTTCTGCTGCTGCTGTCGGCTGTCGCGATGGGAATTGGGCAGGAGCAGCAGATGCTGCTTTGGTTTGTAGCGGCTCTGTTCTTATTTTTCATGGGTTTCAACATTTTTGAACCAATTTTCCCTTCTCTCGTTACTCGGACAACTACAGCGGAGACCAAAGGGACTGCAATGGGTGTATACAACTTTGCACAGTTTTTTGGACATTTTGCCGGTGCAACTCTTGCCGGCGCGCTTTATCTGAATCACTTTTACATTTTCATTTTGCTGATTGCACTGGCTGAATTCTGGTTTTTCTATTTAACACTTTCGTTTACAAATCCTGAAAAAAGTATTAAAAAAATATGAAGGAGTAATGAATTGCTTTTCATCCTGTAAGATTAGGCTGAAGAATTGCTTGGATACAGAAGTGTTATTGCTCTTAAACTGAAACCTGTACTCTTAAAAAAAAATGTCTGAAAAACTTAAACCTGTAATTGTACCCCTGCTCCCGATGAGGGAAGAGATTGTATTCCCCGGAACTACTGCTCCGTTTTTCGTAGGCCGTCAGTCTTCAATGGATGCTTTGGACCGTGCACTCTCCGGTGACCGGGAAATTTTTGTAGTCACTCAAAGGGATTCTTCTGTAGAGAATCCAAAGGAGAGTGATTTGTATGAAATAGGAGTTCTTGGCAGTGTCCTCCAGGTGATGAGACTGCCTAACGGTACAGTCAAAGCCCTGTTTGAGGGAAGCCGCAGGGGGAAACTGCTGGCTACAAAACTGGATGAAAAGGAATATTTAGCACAGGTTGAGCCAGTGGACGAAAGTGAACTGGAGTTTGATCAGGAAGAGCTGGAGGACAAGGCAAAAAAGGTGCGTGATCTGTTCAAAAAATATGCAGACCAGCGAAAGCTGAAGTTAGGTAAAGATGTTTTAAAATCATTGAAAGAATTGGACGCCATGAACGTGAGTGATAAGACTGCGTCATTGTTGAAAATCTCAAATGAGCAAAAACAAAAACTGCTGGGAACCCTGAATCCGGGTATCAGGTTGAAGAAGGTTCTGGAGATTCTGCGGGATGAGATGAAAATCAAACAGCTTGAAAATAAGCTGAAAAAAGAAGCATCAGATAAGTTCAGTGACACGAAAAAAGAAGATTTCCTGCATGACCAGCTGCGCAATATTCAGAAAGAACTTGGCCAGATGGAAGATCCAAAGGCTGAAATGGATGAGATTGCTGAACAGATCAAACAGGCAAAAATGCCTGAAGAAGCGGAAAGTGAAGCTGAAAAGGAATTAAAAAAATTGCGAATGATGTCGCCAATGTCATCTGAAGCAAATGTTGTAAGAAACTACCTTGAATGGCTGATAGCAATGCCATGGGAGATACGAACGGAAGATAATTTTGATCTTAAACAGGCAGAACAGATTCTTGATGAGGACCATTATGGTCTGGAAAAAATAAAGGAACGCATCATTGAATATTTAGCTGTGGCTTCACTCAAAGGGAAAATGAAAGGTCCTATTCTTTGTCTGAACGGTCCACCTGGTGTAGGCAAAACTTCTCTTGCCCAGTCGGTGGCACGGGCACTTGGAAGAAATTTTGTGCGCATCAGTCTTGGAGGAGTAAGAGATGAAGCAGAGATACGCGGTCACCGCCGCACTTATATTGGCGCCATGCCCGGAAAAATAATTCAGTCGATCAGGAAAGCAAAAAGCAAAAATCCAGTTTTGCTGATTGACGAAATCGACAAGCTGTACCAAAGCAACATCAGTGATCCTTCCGCAGCAATGCTCGAGGTACTGGACCCTGATCAGAACGATTCATTTATTGATCACTACCTCGATGTTGAATTCAGTTTGTCTGATGTCCTTTTCATTTGTACAGCGAACAGTCTGCAGAACATTACCAGTCCGCTGCTGGACAGAATGGAAGTCATTGAACTGACAGGTTATACAGAATTGGAAAAACATCACATTGCTACACAGTTCCTGACTCCACGGCAGAGGAAGTTCCATGGCCTGGAAGAAAAGCAGCTTCGTTTCAGGAAATCTGCAATTGAAGAAATCACGCACGGTTACACGCGTGAAGCCGGGGTGCGTAACCTGGAACGCGAAATCGGTAAGGTATGCAGAAAAGTTGTAACTCGTCTGGTACGCACCAAAGGTAAAAAAGCTACTGTGGTGACTCCAAAACTGGTACACGAACTTCTTGGTGTACCAAAATATGAGCGTGACCAGCGCGAAGATAAGAGTGATGTTGGAGTTGCAATGGGTTTGGGTGTCACTCCAATGGGCGGAGAGATGCTGCTGATTGAAGTAGGTTTAATGTCAGGTTCCGGAAAAGTTGTACTGACCGGTAAACTTGGAGATGTGATGCAGGAATCTGCCAAGGCGGCATTCTCCTATGTACGCAGCAATGCTGATTATTTAGGCATTGATCCTGAAATATTCGCAAAAACAGATTTACACGTTCATCTCCCTGAAGGAGCAACGCCGAAGGACGGACCTTCTGCCGGGCTTCCGCTTATCATGGCCATAATAAGCAGCTTTACTAAAATATCAGTCAAGCACAATGTAGGCATGACAGGTGAAATTACATTGCGGGGACATGTAACTGAGATAGGCAGCTTGAAAGAAAAACTTATTGCAGCAAAGAGGGGGCTCCTGGATACAGTGCTGATTCCGGATGAAAATCAAAAAGATCTTGTCGATGTTCCTGATGAGATTAAAAAAGGTTTGGATATAAATATTATCAAAAATGTCAAAGAGGCATTGGGAGTGGCCCTGGCTGCTCATCCTGAAGACATGAAAGATCAGCAAAAAGATGTATCTGATATTTCATGGACAAGTGATTCAGGTTCTCAGCCTGCAGCATGAAATGAATTTATATCTCTCTACTGCCAACCTGTACTGATAATTTCCTGATATTTTTAATGAATAAACTGGATACAAACTCTGATCTCTACAAAATCAGGCATTCTCTTGCGCATGTGCTGGCCCAGGCAGTTCTGGAAATACGCCCCGGCGCAAAACTTGGATTCGGGCCGCCGGTTGATAACGGATTTTATTATGATTTTGATCTGGAGGAACCGTTGACGCCGGAAGACTTGCCCAAACTTGAAAAGCGTATGCGGCATATTATCAAGTCAGGACAGGTTTTTGAGCGTGAAGAGCTGGACCAGGAAGACATGGTTGAACTTTTGAGCAGGGAAAATCAGCAGTACAAAATTGAGCAGGTGGAAGATCTTGTCGCCCAAAACGAAATAATAAGTCTTTACCGCAATGGTCCTTTCTGGGATTTGTGTGAAGGACCTCATGTTAAATCAACAAGCGAAATTCCGAAAAATTGCTTTTCACTTGATTCTCTGGCAGGAGCCTATTGGAAAGGTTCTGAAAAAAACAACATGATGCAGAGGGTTTATGGCCTGGCCTTTGAGACTGGGGAACAGCTCAAGGAATATAAGGAGAAGCGCAGCCTGGCCATGCAGCGTGATCACAGGAAACTGAACAGCAAACTTCGTTATTTTACCATCAGCGATGAGGTGGGCAAAGGCCTGCCCTTGTGGATGCCAAACGGAACCGTGATTCGGGATGAACTGGAAAAACTTGCCAGGGAAAAAGAATTTCTTGCTGGATACAAACGTGTATCAACTCCCCATATCACAAGAGATGATTTATATTTTACTTCCGGGCACCTGCCTTATTACCAGGAAAGCATGTTTCCGCCGATGGAAATGGATGGAGAACGGCTTTTTCTCAAGCCAATGAACTGTCCTCATCATCACATGATTTTTAAAGCAGAGCCCAGGAGCTATCGTGATCTGCCCCTGCGTCTGGCAGAATACGGCACATGCTATCGCTATGAACAGTCTGGAGAACTTGCAGGATTGCTGCGTGTGCGGGGCATGACCATGAATGATGCGCATATTTACTGCACTCCTGAACAGGCTAAAGCAGAGTTTATCAATGTGATGAATCTGCACACTGAATATTACAAAATGTTTGGCTTAAGCAATTTCTGGCTGAGACTTTCTCTTGCTGAGGAAGACGAAGGCAAGTTTGTTGATGAGCCTGAACTCTGGCAACAGGCCGAAACTCTGGTTTCAGAAGTCATGGAAGAAGTAGGTATTCCCTATGAAGCTGTTCGCGGTGAAGCGGCATTTTATGGTCCTAAGATAGATTTCCAGGTTACAAACGTGGTTGGCCGTGAAGAAACTGCCTCAACGAATCAAATGGATTTGGTGATGGGCAGACGTTTTGGGTTGAAGTATACTGCCAGTGACAGCCAGGAGCATACTCCGATAATTATTCACCGCGCACCTCTGGGAACACATGAAAGATTTGTGGCTTTCCTGATTGAACATTACGGCGGAGCATTCCCCACATGGCTGGCTCCGGTGCAGGTAAGGTTTATTCCAGTGGCTTCAGCATTCAATGAATACGCCTTTGGCTTGAATCAAAACTTGTACGATTCTTTAATTCGCTCAGAGGTTGATGATTCTCACGATTCATTCAGCAAGAAAATCAGGAATGCCGCGGTGGAAAAAATACCAAATATCCTGATCGTGGGTGAAAACGAACAGGCAAGTCAGTCTGTTACCTGGCAGCGATACGGAAGCAAGACACGCGAATCCGTGTCATTTGAAGCCTTTTCGTCCCTGCTCCATGAGGAAATAAACAAGCGTCTTGACTGGCGCGACAATGACAAAAATTAATTATAAAAGAGTAAATCTACCTGATCATGGCCCAAGCAGAAGCAGGCACAGTGTCTGAAGATCAAGCACCTGTGGATTTAGAAGAGAAGATTGCCAGAGATGTAATGGTGATCTTTCAGAAGCAGATGGACAGCGAAGCTGCAGCTGAAGAAGCTTCTGCCTACATTTGGCAAAATGCGGGTACTCCGGATAATATAGACGCTTTTGTTGATGCTACTGAGTTATGGCTTGAGTCACATGGTGCGGCGGACAAATTTGCTGCTTTGAGCTGGAATGGCCTGGCAAACAGGAGGGATAGCAACGAAAACTATGATACCTTGCTGCGTATGATGGTTGATTCCATTTTGAATGGTTACTATACACTTCAGAAACCTGATATTGAGTACAAAGGGAGGAAATATTCTACCTTCACCTCAATCCTAGGAAATACCTTCATCCGCATGTTGGAACTTAGTTCATCAAACATTGAAAACGCGTCAGATATCTACTCTATACTGGTTCGCCATGAAATGGAACTGGAAGCCAAGTCAAAGGCCGAAGAGGAAGAAACAGGCCACAGCAGTTTTCCTGCAGAAATGCATAAGCTGTATGATGAACTGATAGAGTACCTTACCAACCGTGCCGAATTTAAAGCCACTCCTTTGTCAGATGATGAAGATAATCCGAATGTACATATCGAGGAATTAACAGAAAGGCTGAGGGCTTCACGACGTTATGTGATGCAGGAAATCATCAATGAGCGTGCGCTTGAAAAAAAGAAACAGCTGGAAATGGAGCTGGAAAATCAGCTTGCTTCTGCTGAAGAGATTGTGATGGCTGCACCGCATTTTACTGAAGGAATGTCATTTTTCGTAAAGGAAAAGCGGTATAACATAAAATATCTTGCGGTGGAAAAAATCAGGGTAACACTTCAGCTGCTAGGCTCAATTACAGGAGCAGTTTATTTTATGCTGGGATTCATGGGAGTATGGGGTATAAGCTGGATTGACGGAATGGTGGTGTGTGTTGTAATGCTTATTTTTGTGCGCATAGCAGGTTCAAGAAAACAGCTGAAATTCTTTTATCCAACTGACATCAGCAAAGAACTGGAAGAATGCTCAACAGCATTCATCAGTGTTATGCGCAATATGTCCCAGGAGCAGTTGGAAAATTTTCTGGTACGCCAGATAAAGCTGGAAGAAAACCAGAATTATTTGTCTATGATTCCTGAATTTGTTAAATATCTTTACGCGGTCATGCCGGACCGCAAAAGCATGATGATTTCTGTGGATGAACTTTCTGAAGTGGTGGAAAATTCTGAAATAGAGGTTGCCAAGCAACTGCGCGGACAGTAGCCATTTTTGTCTTCCTTTAAACTTTTTCAGCAGAAAAAATAAGAACGGAATGAGGAGAGAATCATCCGACAGGTATCCCAACCTGAGGTAACTTGGTGAAATACTGTAATCCGTGTTAGTCCTTGGCCTTTAGAGTCTCTTAAAGTTTGTCTCAGGAATGAAAAACATCCGTGATGTGATTCCGTTTCCGAGAGTTCCCGGTAACGCCAGTTTTTGATGAGGATCCTTATTGGCAGCAACGTCCACTGGTGGAACGCAGAAGCCGCGTATGCTTCCAAAATAGCGCAGCTGCTGCAGCAGGCGGGACACAAGGTTTTTGTTCTGACTCGCCCGGATTCACTAAATTCCCAAAAACTGGGCAGTCTCGGCCTTTCTCTGGTTGAACACATCAATCTCAACAGCAATAATCCCTTTCAGCTCTTTCTTTCATATCAAAAACTGAAGAAATTTATTGATGAGGAGCAGATTGATCTGATCAATCCGCATCGCTCCGAAGGTTTGCCCTTATTTGTTTTTGCCGCTCGTGCCGTGCGGTCAATGCGTCCGGAAAAACCCATTGCCATTGTACGCACAAGAGGCACAACAAGGCCCTTGCGAAATCACTGGCTGAACCGAAAAATGCAGATGGACTGGACTGATTATCATATCACCGCGGGAGAAATTGTATCTCAGCGGTTGCTGAGTGCTGTTCCGCAAATCGGGAATAAAGTGAAAACAATTTATTTCCCTGCTGAATGTTCCGAATTGCCGCTTAAGCCGGAAAAAGATTTCCGGAGGGAATTTAAAATACCTGAAAATTCCAGCGTTCTGGCTGTTGTTGGGCGCATCAGGCCTGTAAAAGGACAGCGGGTACTGCTTCAGGGGATTAGTGAACTGCTTTCAGAATTTCCTGACCTCGTGCTGCTGATGCCTTATCGGGATACTTCAGAAAATGAACCGGAAATGACTGCACTTAGAACGGCTATAAACCAACTAGACCTCAAAGACCATGTACGGCTGATTCCGGAAAGGGAAGATATTCTGCAGATAATGGAATTTGCTGACTTGGGAATTGTCAGTTCAGTTGATTCTGAAGTAATATGCAGGGTGGCAATGGAGTTTTTTTCTGTGGCAACTCCTGTAGTGGCATTTCCAACAGGATGTCTTCCGGAAATAATCCGCCACGGGCAAAACGGGATGCTGGCAAAAAACAAAACTTCGGATGCACTTGTTATAGAAATCCGAAATGTTCTCTCAAATCCGGAACTCTCTGATCGGATTTCTCAGGGAGCCCGCAGAGATGCCGAAGTACGTTTCGACCCCCAGATCATGCTGGATAAAACCCTGGAAGTTTTTGAGTCTGCACTTTTATCTTGCAGGGAACAGGATCGGAAATAATTCTTAGGACAATTACTTCAAGCTTGAGAAATAAAGTCAAATTTTAGAGAATAATCATCCAGGAGGGATGGGTGAGTGGTTGAAACCGACGGACTTGAAATCCGTTAAGGCTGCAAGGTCTTCGGGGGTTCGAATCCCTCTCCCTCCGCCACTTCCTCAAATAATGGTATTATCTTACTGATATTATTAAATTATTTGATAATCTAATTTTTATCCTGTGGTACAGGTTTTGTGGTACAGGGATCTCCATAACAAATTCTCTCACTAAATATTCATCTTGCGTTCAGGGTGAATATCTAAATAAATCTAATAATATCAATTGCAAATTAATAATTCTAAAAATAAGACAAACAAAATGCCTACTCTAGAATAGAAGGCTTATCTTTAAGTCCTAATTAACAGTTAAGAGGATAAACAAATTGGACACTCTAGATATAGAAGGCTTAGTTGTAAGTCCTATTTTTCAGGTGAGATAATCACTCTCGATATCTCAGGTTGTATCACCTGTTTCCCACTATTGAGATATTATCTTCCATAATTTATCCCCTCATTATTTTATTCTTTTTCTCAGTTATCTATTTGTTTGTATATAATTCTATCAATTGAAAAGTTTTTACAAGAGCTTTGATGAACTTAGGGCTTTGAATAGTCCTGATCATTCAAATCTGTTTCTTGAAGAGTTCCAGAGGGGAATAATCTCTTAAATCAGCAATTTAAAGGAAATTATGAGCTCCCGAATTCAAATCAATAATCCATCAACAAATAAAGATCCAAATGTTGGATACAAGTCAGTAAGTTTCAGGGCTGATATCCCCATAAATTATTTTGGTGTAACAATTTCACAGAATTTCCTGTAACTTTTCTTTCGAAAAAGCGAAAAATCTCGGAATGTGCGGGCGAAACACCACATACACTGTCTAACTTCTTAACTCACTCATTAGCTGTGTAAAAAAAACTCTAAAGAGAGTGACACGGACGAGAAAGAATTCATATAAAACTTGACTAAACTAATATATCAGATAGAGTTCATTCATTTTTTACCCTGGGATTTGTAATGTTGAGATTCATAGAACGTCATACATTTCTGTCAATAATCATTCTTTTAGCAGCTGTGCTTCTTCTATGGATGATTTTCGCTGTATGTCCAGAATGGCTAATATCAGCGATTGGAAGGAAGAAAACCTTTGTAATCACCCTTCTCAATGGTGTAACTCTAGCTGGCTTGTATTTTCTTGTGGCAAGTGGTTTTACA
>JAKUUF010000150.1 GCA_022448705.1 SAR324 cluster bacterium
GAGCAGGAGAACCTGAAAAAAGGTGCAGTCCTCGTCGACTGGTCACACATTGGCAAAATTTCTCTTTCTCGAGGGGATGCGTCATCCGCCGCGGAAAAGGCCCTAAAAGGATCATCTAAAATTGAGCCTCTGAATTCAATAGCTGATTCAAATATCGGTGTACTTAGATTGACAAATAATGACTATCTGATTTTATGCCATCCTGGCATGGAAAAAAATGTGCTGGAGAAAATTGATTCAAAGATAACAACTGTTACAGATCAGTCGGGTTCAAACGGCTGTTTAGTATTAGGAGGTCCACGACGGGATGAAGTTCTGGAGCGTTCAACAGCAGTTGATTTGAGACGTGACAGAGTTGTCGCCGGTTCAGTGATTCAATCATCGATTCACACAATAAATATGACTCTGTACCGAACCAATAATTTTGACATCATTGTGCATCCGAGGAATCTGACAGAATCGCTTTATGATGCATTGATGGATGTCGGCATTGGAGTAGGACTTGTTCCAGCAGGAATTGAGACAATTCCTGTCTCATTTGAAAAGGAAAAATGATGGATAAACGAATGTGGAAAAACCACGATCTGGAAAAATCCTACGACGTGGTTATCATCGGCGCAGGTGCACACGGATTGGCAACAGCGTATTATTTGACCAAACTTGGCATTACAAATATTGCCGTTCTCGAACAAAAATTCATTGGTTATGGTGGCTCAGGAAGAAACACCGCAATTCTTCGTTCAAATTATCGTACGGAGGAGGGAATAAAATTTTACGACCAAAGCCTTAAACTTTATGAAAACCTGTCAGGAGAGCTTAATTATAACCTGATGTTCAGTCAGCAGGGGCACTTCACACTAGGTCATTCTACAGCTGCAGTGTCCGGTTTGGTTACAAGAGCTGAAAACAACAAGGCACTTGGAATCAACAGCTATATTCTTGAGCCAAAAGAGATTAAAGAGATGCTTCCAGAGATCGACATTTCCAATCATCCTCGATTTCCTGTAATGGGCGCACTTTATCATCCTCCAGGCGGAATTATTCGTCATGACGCCGTAGTCTGGGCATACGCAAGAGGAGCTGACAAGGCAGGTGTGCACATTCATCAGTTGACAAAGGTAGAGGATATCATTATTGAAAAAGGTAAAGTTAAAGGAGTTGTCACTAACAGGGGTAAAATAAACTGTAAAAGCCTCATTTCAGTTGTTGCGGGATGGAGTTCGGAAGTGTGCCGAAAAGTTGGTGTTAAATTACCTCTTGTGACGCATCCACTTCAAGCTCTTGTAACACAGGGCTATAAACCATGGCTGCATCATGTTGTAGTCAGTGGTACGCTCCACATCTACCTCAGTCAGACCGATCGCGGAGAACTTGTGTGCGGAAATGGAATTGACACATACCCTCATTATGGAATGCGATCAACTCTCGGTTTTCTTGAAAGTTATGCCGCTCATGTACTTGAACTATTCCCCGTGTTGCATAATGTTGCAGTACAGCGACAATGGGCAGGATTATGTGACATGACACCGGACTACAGCCCAATAATCTCATCTATTGACGAAATAGAAGGTTTTTATGTCAATGGCGGCTGGGGGACATATGGTTTCAAAGCTTCGCCTGCAAGCGGTTACAACACAGCTCAAATGGTAGCTGAAGGAACCCCTGAAATGATTAAACCTTTCCGCTACAATCGTTTCATGGAGAATCGATTAGTCGGAGAGAAGGCTGCTGCGTCAGTAGGCAGTTGAAAATTCGCAACTACTGACTGTATTTTTTTAATGTGCTGAAGCTGAAATTTCCCGTTTTCTTCTTTCAGCTAATTATTTAACAAAATCTTAACAAAAGAAATTAAAGTGGAAATTATTGTACTAATTAAACAAGTTCCGGATGTGGCACTTAATATTAAAGTGAAAGACGGAGAAATCGTAGAGGAAGGATTGAGTTATGTTATTAGCAGTTGGGATGAGACTGCATTGGAAGCAGCATTGCAGATAACAGAAGACGTTGGAGGTGAGGTTACACTGTTGACCGTAGGACCTGACAAAGCTGCAGAATCGCTGCGAAAAGGATTGGCCATGGGAGCACATAAAGCGATTCACGTCAAATATGATCAAGCTGGAGAAACTGATTCTTTTGCTTACGCAAAAATACTGCAAAAAGCTCTTGAGGGACGCAACTATGATCTGGTACTGACTGGCAGGCAGTCACAGGACACTGATGCGGGATTAACTGCTCCAATGCTGGCGGAGTTCCTGGGGCTGCCACAAGTTACAAACATTATCCGCTTCAGTGATGTTTCTGAAAACAGTATCACTCTTTATCGCAAGGGAGACCATGGTACAGAAGTAATAGATATGAGCATGCCTGGATTAGTTACAGTAAATGACAGCTTGAACGAACCTCGCTTGGCTTCGATGCTGGGAATCATGATCGCAAAGAAAAAACCACTGGAAGAAATTGATCTTGATTCTAGAGGCATTACATCCGAAATGTGCGGGATCCAAGGTTCAATGACACAGGTGTTACAATTTGAAAAACCTGAGTCACGTAAAGAAGGTCAAATCTTTGAAGGAGATGAAGCTGATACTGTCAAGCAGGCGCTGGATTTACTTGAGGGCGAGGCTAAATTTTTAACATAATTATCGGTAAGATCACTTCATAACAACAAATTCTTTGTAGCTAGATAAAATACAATTTTCCTAAAATTATAAATTAATTACTCAAAAAATTACAAAATATGACTAAAATTCTCATTGTAGCTGAAGTTAAAAATCGTGAAATCAAAAAAAACACTCTGGAATTAATATCATTCGCAAAATCAGAAGGATTTGAATCTGATGCTGTCCTCTTAGGGACAGAAG
>JAKUUF010000151.1 GCA_022448705.1 SAR324 cluster bacterium
CCATTCCAGTTGAATAAATATATCCTCGACAGATGCACGGTCCACTCTAGGTCCATCAAGGTCATCAATTCGAAGATGCAAAACCCCGTCATGGAGATTAACAAGCAAATATATCAGCAAAAAATTAAATGCATTGCCAAAATGCAGATAACCACTGGGAGTTGGTGCTAACCTGGAAATAAAATTAGAAGACATAATACTTGGTCTTTCAGCAGAATATTTTTTTTAGGTCATTCAAATGAAATCAGTTAATTTATATGCTAAACAATTTTAACAGAATCATGTTCAGATTTTTAACTCTAAGAGACTCACACAAAATAAACTAGATTTGTTATTATGCTTGTTATACCCTTGCTCTCATTAATAAAAATTTTTAGAAAATTTGGGAATTTATACTCTCCCTTCAAATAAAATCAGAACAAAGTGGTTTTTCGCTTAATCATGTTCATAAAATCAATTTAAATAAAAAAATATATCCAGACAACATAATTTCAGTGTACGAAACATCAGATATTAGAAAAGGGCTTAGGATTGAAATGGACGGAGAACCGTTTATAGTAATCGAATTTCAATTTGTAAAGCCGGGAAAAGGAACAGCATTTACCAGGACTAAGGTCCGCAACTTGATTAATGGAGCTGTAATTGACAGAACATTTAAGTCAGGTGAAAAACTCAAACCCGCAGACACTGAAGAACGTCCCATGCAATATCTATATAGTGATGGTAGTTATCATTTTTTGGACTCAAGTAATTATGAACAAGTAAGTTTGGAAAACACTATAGTTGGTGAGAATGCTAATTATTTGACCGAAAACATGAATGTGGAGGTTAGTTATTACAAGGGACGACCTATTGGTTTGTCATTACCAAATTTTGTTGTTTTGGAAGTGACAGAAACTGCTCCGGGAGAGAAAGGTAATACGGTCACAGGAGCTTTGAAACCTGCTGTGGTTACAACCGGTTATTCATTAAATGTCCCATTATTTATTAATGAGGGTGATCACCTGAAAGTCGATACACGGACTGGTGAATATGTGGAGAGAGTAAAAAGCCAAAATTAATTTTTAACAATCTATAAGTAATCGGTTTTTAAATACATTCCCATTTCAGCTGAAAATATTTTCCATATCTGCTTTACCTTAAAGCAAATAATTTACTGGCTCATAGTCCCATAGTGATTCAAAGAGAGCACAGCAAATTCAGCTGGCAAATCTATTCCTTTATTATTCCATTTAGAAGCTGAATTTTCTATTCCACTCAAAAGTTTACCGAAAACAATTAAACCAATTCACGACTATGTCCGGCTCTTTGCAAAGTCCCTGTGACAATCTGCCTTCTGGTAACTACCATGGAAGGATTATAGAACAATCTGAAAAATCCAATCAAATAATAGTTTTGATCAAGGATCGGTTGTTTCGGTTAATTATGGAAGAAACAGTTAAACTACCAATGGGATCATTAATTTCTTTCAAGGTAAATCTGGACAAAAAGCTGGAAAAAATAAAAATTAAAAATTCTACATTAAATTTTGAAGCAAACGGAGATATTTTTCGCTGGATAAAATTAACAAAAAAACCTTCCAGAATGGAATTTATCCAGACCCGCCACCAAATTATTCGTGGAATAAGAAAGTGGTTTGACCAGCAAAATTTCATTGAAACGGAAACTCCGTTGCTGGTTTCAGCACCAAGTCCGGAAGCACAGTTGTTTCCAGTAAAAACAGATAAAGGATATTTAATAACTTCTCCTGAATATCAAATGAAGCGGCTGCTGGTTGGAGGTTTTGATAAAATATTCCAAATCACACGGTGTTTCCGTGATGACGAAAACAGCCCCCAGCACAATCCTGAATTCACAATGCTTGAGTGGTACAGGACCTACCAGCCATTGGAGAAGTTGATGAATGATATTGAGCAATTTGTATTGCATCTTTCAGATTCAGTTAAGTCAAATCTGCTCTCCAAAAAGATACCCCTGCCGCCATGGCCACGTAAATCTGTCAGTTCTTTATTTAAAAAACATATTGGAATAAAACTCGATGGTTATGAAACAGCTAATGAACTGCGAAAAAAAGCAGAGCTATCTGGATATGAAAAACTATTTCATGACCTGCCTGATATTTCAAAACTCACTGATTCACTTGCATATGAACAAACATTTTTTCGGCTATGGAACTATATACAAAACAGATTTTCAAAATCTACCCCTGTATTTGTATTTGACTGGCCTCTGCCACTTGCAAGTCTTGCAAGGAAAAACTCAATGAGGCAAGAATTCGCCGAACGTGTAGAGCTTTATGTCAACTGCATGGAATTAGCCAATGGCTTTGCAGAATTGACTGATCCCATTGAGCAACGCAGACGGTTTGAACAGGACCTGAAAAACAGAAAATCGGAAGGACGTGAGACTGTTCCTTTGGATAATAAATTCCTGAAAAGCATTGAACATGGACTGCCTGAGTGTTCCGGAATGGCTTTGGGAATTGACCGATTAATAATGTGGCTTTGTGGTACAGATAATATTCAGGATGTGATTTGCTTTACAGAAGATGAAGTTTAATTATGGTTTTTTCTCCTAGATATCTAATTACAATTCCTAAAATTACAATATGGAACATACCATACTGCATGTTATACTCCATTTTATTGTGCCATTTACTGTGGCAAAAACTGTTTGGCGGGAAAAATGGATTCGGCCGTTTTTGATTATGGCATTAACAATTGCTGTTGATTTGGATCACCTTTTGGCTGAACCAATTTTT
>JAKUUF010000152.1 GCA_022448705.1 SAR324 cluster bacterium
TTTTTTCAAGCAAGCCACGAAAGATAAGGATGTTTCCGCCCGGAAAAGCAATGGCATTAACCAAGTCTGAATCCCCAATTTCTACCTTAAAATTGTATTCAGACTCTTAAGTGGTTAAACGCATAACCATTTCATCCAATGCTTTTCTGCCTGCATCTGCCAGACAAATTCGTCGGTCTGGGAACAGTTCATTAACCACGTAATTACCCAACTGTTCTTCAACAGAAACAGGCACAAAGCGGGCAAACCAGCCTGAAGCACCCGGGATACCCCAGTAAATTATTGAGGGGATTAAAAGCACAGCCAGCATGGCCAGCCAAAGTGACAAATATCTAGGTCTTTTTCAGTGCTTCTCTTTCAATCCCTCCCGGAATGAAGGGTCTTCCACTTCAATTATTTCTGGAGGGAATTCTCCGTGCTCCAGCCTTATCGGTCCTTGCGGGCGATCCTGTTTCAGGCGAAATTCATAACTGCGCCAAACACGCATTCTTCCGTCAGCAAATTCAATCAGGATGCCTTCAGAGACATGCTGAATTTCTACCTTTTGACTGGCAGCTGACTTTCCGTCAAAATAATTTCCCTTCCATTTTGCAGCCATTAATCACATTTCCACATCAAAAAAATCTGCCATTCCTTCCCCTGTTGCGCCAGTCAGTTTTGCTTCAGACTGTTTGACTGCAGCAAGATCAATTTTTCCTTCAAGGCTAAATGTTCCGAGATAAAATCTTTTGTAACGTACTGTCGCCCATGCCATTCCAAACCCAAATGTAATAATAACCAGCAAAATATAAATCAGTGACTCTTTCAGCCAGATTCCGCCGTACAGATTTGAAACAATTCTTGTATCACTGTAGCTGGTACGGTTCCAGAAATAACGCTGGAGATTTGCTTTTAGCCAGAACATATATATGCCAAATGTAAGTATCGAAATCAGAATTCCCTTGATCCATATGCGGAAGACCTCATTGCCTTGTCCGTCATAGTTAAAGGCAATGTTTCCAAAACTGCTCCTTGAAGTCCAATATGCCTGAAAGCGGTTACGATAATATGGATAATAAAGTCCCAGAGTGAGTATGCTCATTAGCCAGCCCTTTGCGATCAGCATTGAAGTTTCTTTGAATGTTCCTTCAAAACGAAAGCGTATGCCTCTCCATGATGTGCGGCTCATGCGGTAACGTTTGGCTCCTACAGATGCAATTACAATCAATAACCAAAAAAACAGGAAATACAACATTCCACCCATTAACAGCATCCAATCCATAACCATCCCAGCCATAAATGTCTCGTAGGCAAAATTCAAAAAAAACAGGACCGCCAGGGCTTTTGCCAGGCCGAAGAACATTTCCTTGCCGGTACCGCTGAACTGAAAATCGCTATTATTAATGCTGGTGGAACTGTAATAGTAACGAAGCTGTTTGGCTTTTGCCCAGGGATAATATATTCCCAGCGTCAACAAATTGAGGAAAAAATTATCTATGAAAATTCCAAACAATTCTGAACCTTTTCCTTCAAACTTCAGACGCCATGCCCCCTCAATAATAGTTTCTGCTTCATCAGAAGCTGATAAACTGGAGGCTTCATTCACTGCTGAATCGGAGTTATTTAACTGAATATTCCTCATGAATTTTCGGATTTGTTTTTTTATTCCCGTAAGCAAGGCATTTAATTAACCTCATTAAAATAAAATGTTTGTGTTTTCGATTTCAATTTGCAGCATCATCAAATATTTCAGGTTTGAGCCTTTCGGCTCTCTGGGAATCATGTGAACTTTAAATTTTATAGATTAAATCAACAAGGGAAAAATCATACCCTGTCGACATGGATAACCCCAATAAATGACGGGACGCCTTACAGGCGGATTCAGTGGTTTGTGATGTGATTTAAAACAGGATTTGTATTACCTGCTTCAGGAAATAGAAATACAAACATCTTGTGTGTTTTCTGCATTAATAAGAGAATTGTCCTCTCAATTACTGATTAAAAAGTCAATGTGTCCACTGCGGTGCAAATCTGATTTCTTGCAGATCAGTATGATCAAGTAAAAGTATTTTTAGTTTTGTCCACATTACATTCCAAGCCTTCATTTGACCTGACATGTGCAGTCCCGCGTACAGGACGTACCCTGCATAATTTCCTTAACAATCTGAAAAGTCTGGGTGTCAATGCAGATGAAATTGATCAAATTTTAAAAGTGCTGGCTGAAAGCAAGCGCAGGAGCACTACAGACCTTCCGGAAGCTCTCGGTTTTCTTCAGGAAATTTCAAAAAATGCGCCACCATGTTTTTCAATTTCTGTGGATCGTAAACGAAAACTGCGTCCTTATCGTCTTGGTTTCCTGGGCTATGACTGGCAAATCGGCAAAACCCGGATACGTGTTGAGGGCGAGGAACCGCATAATGGATCATCTTTGATTAAGCTGGATGAAGTTGATCTAACGGTTGTTGGACTGGATGAGCTGCTTTCCATGACCCAGCATTATCTGGGTGATCCCACACAGGTAACAAAATGGGGCATGTACAACTACCAGCTGGAAAAGCCAACTAGTATTCGTGTCGCAGGTTCAGCCATGCTCACCAGTTACAACAAAGTGTTTGGCGGTGAAGTACAGGATATGGTGGGATTTTTCTTGATTTCAAAAAAAGGCGGAAGGCACCGTAGTACGATTGATTTTGAAACGCTTTCCAAGCATGGGCGCCATGTTTTTGTCAAAG
>JAKUUF010000153.1 GCA_022448705.1 SAR324 cluster bacterium
TTTCGTCAGCGCTATGTAGACTTGATTTTAAATCCTCATGTTTCAGAAGTTTTCCGTAAGCGTGCTCTTATATTTCAGACAATTCGAAACTATTTGCTGGAAGAAGGTTTTTTAGAAGTAGAGACACCAACCCTCCAATCAGTTTATGGAGGAGCAAATGCCACCCCTTTTGTGACACATCACAAGGCACTTGATCAGCAGTTTTTTCTGCGTATTTCAAATGAACTTTACCTGAAGCGACTAATTGCGGGAGGGTTTGATGCAGTATTTGAATTTGTTAAGGATTTTAGGAATGAAGGGATTGACCGTACTCACAATCCTGAATTTTCAGCGCTGGAATTTTATCAGGCATATGTTGATTACACCAAGATCATGCATCATACAGAAAAAATATGTGAACGCTGTGCGCTGGCAGTGAATGGGAAAACACAGTTTGAATATGAAGGTAATACTATAGACATGAAAGCTCCGTGGCCTCGTTTAACCATGCTGGAAGCCATTAACAAATTAGGCTCAATTTCATTGCATTCAATGAGCGATTCTGATGTGCAGCTTTTACTTGAACAAAACGGATGGGAACTTGAAGGAGATTACAATCGTGGACTGGCAACTCAGCTTGTGTTTGAAAAAACCTGTGAAGATCAGCTTGTTCAGCCAACTTTTATAACTGACCATCCCAGGGAAACAAGTCCGTTATGCAAGCAAAACCGTCAGAATCCGGAATTAATTGAAAGGTTTGAGGCCTTCATCAACGGCTGGGAAATAGCCAACGCATATTCTGAACTGAATGATCCGGTTATTCAGCGCGGACTAATGGAAGAGCAGGTGGAACGCGGAAGAGGAGGAGAAAAGGATACTCATCCTCTTGATGAAGATTTTCTGCGTGCAATGGAGTATGGAATGCCACCTATGGGAGGAGTTGGATTTGGAATTGATCGAATAGTGATGCTTCTAACGGGACAATCTACCATTCGTGACGTTATTTTCTTTCCAACCATGCGTACTGAATCTTAGGAGGTCATATGCCAAACACAATGTTTGAAAAATCTGAGGAACAAAATGAAAGTCTTTCAGTTTCAGATTTAGATTTTGAAAAATTTTCCGGGCTGCTTCCTGTTATTGCTCAGGAACATGGATCAGGCAGGGTTCTGATGCTAGCTTACGCAAATCTTGAAGCAGTCAGGAAAACACAGGAAACCGGTTATGCTCATTACTGGTCAAGGTCAAGGAATACTCTCTGGAAAAAAGGGGAAAGTTCCGGACATGTTCAGCAAATCACTGAGGTTCTGGTGGATTGCGATGAAGATACCCTGCTTTACAAAGTCAGTCAAACCGGGCCTGCATGCCATACTGGTGCAAAGAGCTGCTTTTTCAGAGAATTACAGACTAAACCTAGTAGTAAATAATTATGAACTGGGACATTCAAGTCAATGAAGAAGTAGATTTGCTGCGTGAAACCGTACGACAGTTTGCAGAAAAGAATATTGCTCCCATTGCAGATGATATTGATCGAGACAATGAATTCCCACAGCATTTATGGACTGAACTTGGCAAACTAGGTCTTCTTGGGATCACTGTCCCTGAAAACTATGGAGGATCAGGGATGTCTTATTTAGCAAATTTAATTGCGATGGAAGAAATTTCTAGAGCATCTGCTTCAGTAGGTTTGTCGTATGGGGCTCATTCAAACTTATGCGTAAATCAGCTCATGCTTAATGGCAATGATCAGCAGAGGGAAAGATTTCTTCCCAAGCTCTGCAGTGGTGAATATGTGGGAGCATTGGCAATGTCGGAAGCGGATGCAGGATCCGATGTGGTGGGATCAATGGCATGCCATGCTGAAAAGCGAGGGGACTGCTGGGTTGCAAATGGCACAAAGATGTGGATTACAAACGGTCCTGATGCAGATGTCCTGATAGTCTATATGCGTACGGCTCCCAAAGACCAGGGTTCAAAGGCAATGACTGCATTTATCATTGAAAAATCCATGAAAGGATTTTCTACCTCAAAAAAACTGGACAAGCTTGGAATGCGAGGTTCCAACACATGCGAGCTTGTTTTTGAAGACTGTGAAATACCACAGGAAAATGTAATCCTCGAAGTTAACCATGGAGTAAAGGTGCTTATGAGCGGGCTTAATTTCGAGAGAGTTGTACTTTCCGGAGGACCAATCGGAATCATGCAGGCCGCAATGGATTTGGTTCTGCCTTATTTGCATGAACGCAAACAGTTTGACAGACCAATTGGCACGTTTGAGCTTATGCAGGGGAAAATTGCGGACATGTACACCGCACTGCAGTCTTCCAGGGCATATTGCTATCTAGTTGCGCAAAACTGCGCCAAGGGCCAGGTTTCACGCATTGACACCTCTTCCTGCTTATTATTTGCTTCAGAAAATGCTGTTAAGGTCTCCCTGGAGGCAATTCAGGCCCTGGGTGGAAACGGTTATATTAATGATTATCCTGCAGGCAGGCTTCTTCGTGACGCTAAACTTTATGATATAGGTGCAGGGACCAATGAAATCAGAAGAATGCTGATAGGAAGAGAACTGTTTGACAAGTCATTCACACACTTACATTACAAATGATCTGAAGTGATTTGAAAAAGTTCTGAAACTTAATTTTTGCCTTCCAGGCAAAATGCGGAAATTGTCAT
>JAKUUF010000154.1 GCA_022448705.1 SAR324 cluster bacterium
AGTTCAAGTTAAACATGAACCTGTCCATTAAAGGATATAAACTTAAATATGTATTAAAAAAACAACCATGCATTAAATTCTCTGGAAAATGGAAAACCTGATTCAGGAGGTGTCCGCAAAATTAAAGGAATTGGGGGTACTTTACCAAAGTAAGCGCCAGCTGCAGTATGGTGTACTTGCCGTGTACCTGCTTCTCTGGCTGCTGTCCTCCGGAAGTCTTACCACTACAATCTGGGTGGCAGTTGGAGCTGGACTGGGCTGGATGATCGGACGCGGCAGTCAGCAGACTTCATAAAATGCCCGATTCAGTTTTAATCACCGGGGCCAGTTCGGGAATTGGCCGAGCCCTGGCGATAGAGTTTTCGCGCCGAGGCTACGCGCTTGGTTTGTGCGCCCGAAGGCTGGAGCTTCTGGAGAATCTTCAACACGAGTTAAGCCGTAATCATGCAGTAGAGATTGCAGAACTGGACGTGTCTCAATATGACGCTGTCAAGGAGGTTCTGTTCAAACTTGCGGAAAAACTTGGGGGAGCAAAGATCATAATCGCCAACGCAGGTGTTGGTGAAAGAAGTCTCCCCGGCGAAGGTACATTTTACCTTGACCGCAGAGTGATTGAAATAAACCTGCTCGGAGCAATGGCTACCATAGATGCCGGAGCAGAAATCCTGAAAAAGCAGGGCGGCGGTCAAATTGTTGGAATTTCCTCTGTTGCAGGCTTTCGAGGTCTTTCCAACGTCCCTGCATATTCTGCCTCCAAATCGGCGTTATCCACATACATGGAAGGCATCCGTCATCATCTCACACAGCACAAAATAGCTGTGACCGTGATTAATCCCGGATTTATCGACACTGCAATCAACACTAACCGTAAATTCCGCCCGTTCCTGATTTCCGCCGAGAAATGCGCCCGTTTGACGGCTGACATGATAGAAAAGAAAGTGCTGTCCTCCACCGTTCCCCTCTGGCCATGGGCACTTGTTTCCGGAGCAATGAAATTTATTCCGGAGCGTCTCTGGTGCAGGTTCAAAACATGACTTCTAAACTGCTTAAGACAATTCCATTGAATCAGCACAAAATAACGAAACTTTTCAGACCTGTACTTCAGCAGCCTGAAAAAAGGAACTGTTGTCCAAACGTCTTGCTATTCACTTCAAATTAAATCATTTTCATTTAGTCAGAATTGCCAACAAAAACAGAGAAAAAAATGATGGAACAATTGGTCAGGGGAATTCCAAAGGCGGAGCTGCACCTGCATATCGAAGGAAGTTTGGAACCGGAACTTATGTTTGAATTGGCAGAGCGTAATGGCGTTGATCTCCCATACTCTTCAGTTGAGGAAATCCGGGCTGCATATGAATTCAGTGATCTTCAGTCCTTCCTTGACATTTATTACGCGGGAGCAGGAGTGCTGCAGAAGACTGAAGATTTCTTTGATTTGACCTGGGCATACCTTAATAGAATGCAGAGCGAAAATGTAAGGCACGTGGAAATATTTTTTGATCCACAGACGCATACTGACCGCGGCATTCCTTTCAGAACAGTGATTACCGGAATTCACAATGCCCTGGAAGCAGCACGCGAAAAATACGGCATTACGTCATTCCTGATACTTTGTTTTTTAAGGCACCTGAGTGAAGAAGCGGCACTTGAAACCCTTGAAGAGGCCTTGCCTTTCAGGGACTGGATTGAGGGAGTAGGACTTGATTCGTCAGAAGTTGGATTCCCTCCGGAAAATTTTGAACGCGCCTTCGCCAGAGCCGCAGAACATGGATTCCGTAAAGTTGCACACGCCGGTGAGGAAGGACCTCCGGAATATATCTGGAACTCCCTGGATGTGCTGGGAGTTTCGCGGATAGATCATGGAGTGCGGTGTACAGAAGATCAGAAACTGGTGGAACGCATTGTGCGGGAGCAAATGCCTTTGACCGTCTGCCCGCTTTCAAATATCAAGCTGCGAGTGTTTGATAAAATGGAAGACCACAACCTGAAGAAAATGCTTGACCAGGGAATTCGAGTGACCATCAATTCAGATGATCCTGCATATTTCGGAGGTTACATTAATCAAAATTTTCTTGCCGCACAGCAGGCCCTGAAGCTGAATGAAAATGAAATCATTGAAATTGCCAAAAACGGATTCCGCTCCAGCTTCCTGCCTCAACAAAGCATAAATGCTCATCTTGAAAGCATTGACGAATTTGTCCGGCAGGTAAAAAATTCAGTTTGAACTTCTCCTGAGAATCAACAGGTTTCCTGTAAGAATCAATGCCACTCCTGTACCTGCGTAAGCAGACCAGTGGTAGCCTTCAAAAACTGTGGATATTCCAAGTGCAACAAGCGGGAATAAGAGAGTTGCATATGCCCCCCGCTCAACCCCGACCCTGCCGACCATAGTCAGGTAACTCAGAAAGGCAAGGATGGAGGCAAAAACTGAAAGGAACAGCAGGGAACCTATATAAGTTGCTGTCATCTCAATGGTAAACTGCTTCCCTAAAGCAAAGGACAATGCAAGCATAAGCAGCGCACCGTAGGTCATACCGTAGGTGTTGGCTTCTATTACCGGGATACCATTGTGCTGATTTCGTGCAGAGGCAATGTTTCCCAGTGAAGCGAGAAATGTGGCCAGAACTGCTATTGCCGTGGCTGTCAGGT
>JAKUUF010000155.1 GCA_022448705.1 SAR324 cluster bacterium
TGGGGGTAAACGTGGTGAGAATGACAATTCCGAAGCAGCACTGCGCAGGGCACTTGAGGGATCATTGAGACGACTTAAGGTTGATCATGTAGAGCTTTACTACATTCACCGAAGAGACTGGTCGATTGAAATTGAAGAAGTTACGCAAACACTTGCTAAATTCAAAGACGAGGGAAAAATCGGGGGGTTTGGTTTTTCTGAAATTTCTCCTTCTTCCCTGCGCCGTGCACATGCGGTACACCCTGTTACAGCTATTCAGAATGAATATTCGCTCTGGACTCGTTATCCTGACCTGGGTATGCTGCAGGCCTGCAGAGAACTGGGTGTGATTTTCGTGCCCTTTTCACCTCTAGGCAGAGGAATGCTGGCTGATACTTTCCCTGTTCCAGAAGAGTTTCTGGAAAATGATATGCGTAAAAGCCAGCCCAGATTTCTGGAACCTAATTTCTCTGCCAACTGCAGAATTATTTCCGGTTTCAGGAAATTTGCAAAATCCCGTGGCTGGAATACATCTTGTGCTGCACTGGCTTGGATTCTGGACCAAGGAGATCACCTGATCCCCATTCCCGGGACACGCACTGCTGAACATCTTTCTGAATGGGCCGGTGCCTGCGAGATAAACTTGACTGATGAAGACCGTGCGGAAATTGACAGACTTCTTCCCGTGGGTTTTGCGCACGGCGACCGATACTCCAATGAACAGATTGTCGGTATAGAGCGCTATTGCTGATTTGATCAAAGATGGGGATACCTGAATTAATTCGTTTTGAATTAGGTATCGTAGTCCCTCAATCACTAATTTATAGATAAACAAATGGATCCGTCAGTACCAAATTCTAAATCCCTGGAAGTGGAACACCATAAAAACGAATCAAATCTCCATAAAAGACGTCCGTCAAAAGAAGAAGATGAACAATTTCATTCAAATTTAGAAGGTAGTCACGAAGCAGCGAAACTGCGGAGGTCCTCATCTGATGAAAGGATGCAATCCTTTCACACACCGGTAGAATTTTCATGGTCACAGTTCTGGACAACTTTTTTATACGAAAACCTGCCACCTGTTTTTATTTCCCCTATTGCCGTCCTGCTCATTGAGCGATCATTTACCAGAGCGTGGCATATCACTCAGCACCGGGGTTTATGCTTAGTTTCCACCAAACACAATTCAGTGGGATTTATTATTTTCCTTTGGGTCCTTATCTATCCATCTTCCTGGCTTATTACTACCGCATTGACTCTAAGGTTGTTTGGATATGAAGGATTGGTGCAGAATGTTGATCTTTTTCAAATGATACTTGCATACTTTTTCCTCTTTATGCGCCGCCTGATTATTTCGATAAAATATGCGTATTTTAGACCGGAGGATATAGCTCTACTTGGTCTTCCAGCACCTAACTGGGATGGCGAAAAAACAAACCGGAGATTAGTGGGTATGGGTTGGAGCAACCCTGCCGGTTTCCCTGGGCTCATCGAGGATGAACTGACATGTGCCATGGATGAAAATGATGTATCACTGCAGGGGATCACATTTAAATTAGATGAAGATGTCTGCAATAAAATGAAGAACCATCCTACCAATGAACTATTTGCAGCTGAAAAGAAGAACAATCAAAAAGATGAAGTAAACTCAGGCTTCATTCTTCATCAAATTTTGCGTTCGGTCTACAATATCAAATTCCCCCCAATTTTTAATTTAACAGTCATGTTATTGGCATTTTCTATCGCATTGCTGCCAATCATTTTTAGAATGTATTATGGATTGGATGTTTTCGGTGAAACATTATTTGAAAATGTTATATTTGCTGGATGTACCTTTGGGTTTCTAGTGAGCTTAAATATTATGACGTTTGGATTTATCTGTGCTCATGATTTTAAAAGAAGATTTAATTCAATGAAAAGACTGGGTGAGTTAATAACTTTCCCGGGCCTAGCCATCAGTGATTTTCTTTTTCATATACCAAAAGAGGAGAGAAAAAATAATAGTGAGGAACCTGATGAAAATCTTACTGCTGATTCAGAGAATGAAGAACTCGGGCCCAATCAGAAAAATCCATATGTTTTTATTGACCTTAAGAAACGTTCGAATGTCTTTGCCTGGATGAATTGCCGAAAAACCCTACGCTCTTTTGGAGAGGGATTTTATCTTCGAATTCAAGGCTACACATCCACCCTGTTATTGTATTCATTCTTTTGTATTGTTATTTTAAATATAATTGCCTGGATGCAGCTGAGGCACCATGTTTCAACAATTTATTTAATAATCATGATAATAATTGTCATAGCTTCTATCAGCATATTCTCAATTTCTAAAGCAATAAAACTGCAGACTTTAAGTTCTAGCCAGAGAGAGTTGGTCAGGAAAGAAATTTTTCTTCAAGAGGAAGAAATGTGGCACTCAGATTCCCAAGATAGTATCAAGGATGATCTAAACGAACTTAGGAGCGCTAAGGCTCTATTAGAGCAGGTGGACGAATCTATAAATTTTAATGATTTAATTTATAAACCTACCAAAGTTCTGGTTTTTTCGGCAAACCAAAATGTGATTGGCTCTACGTTGGGCATTATAGCCACAGGTGCTTTTTTGGCAATTGAAGGCTTTTCAGGTTCAGGGATTTCCTACGATATCAACGGCTGGTTCAAC
>JAKUUF010000156.1 GCA_022448705.1 SAR324 cluster bacterium
TTTTCTGCCAAGGAATCAATATTTAAATGTATCTACCCTAGCATAAATACATCCCTCAGTTTCAAGGACGCAGCAGTATCTGTCAATGAAACCGAAAAAAACTTTTCATTCATCATTTTTAAATCCTTCCCTGACATAATAAAGCAAGATTTTCCCCATCATGGGCGGTTTTCTGAAATGGACAAAATGCTGCTGACCTCAGTATATATTTAAACTGTATCTGTATAGCAGTATTGTTTATGTTCTTGAGCTAAGAATTTATTTGCTCACAGAGTATAAGGTTTGTTTTCGAATAGGTGCTTTTAGTGTATTATTTAAGATAATCAGCATACTGTTCAAATATGTTGTTAACTGCCTGACAATCAACATTTTTTCAACAATTCCTGTTGGGTTTTTTCCAAATATTTGGTAACTTGTTGATTAACAACACCTAGCCAAAAAATTATCAACAACCCAAAAAAGCAAAAAAATCCTTAAATTTCAAAAACACACACTTTAATCAACAGACAGTCAACAATCCTACTAATGATAATAATATATATATGGAAATAATTTTAAAAAGAGAAGCATTAAGCAATACACTGCAAAACATTAATTCTGTTGTTGACAAAAGCACAACTAAGCCTATTCTTTCCAATTTTGTTATCAGGACTATTGATGGAAATGACAGAGATGTTGAGTTTTCTTCAACTGACTATGAACTATCTCTTGTTGAACTTGTACCTGCAGAAATTAAAGAGCAGGGAAGTATCTGTGTAAACGCAAAAAAAGTATTTGATATTGTCAGGGAATTGCAGGCAGAAGATGTCCACATACGTTCAACAGAGCAGTTGTGGATCCATATCACATGCGGAACTTCAGAAACACGTCTGCCGTCTGTAGAAGTTGGCTTATATCCACAGACAGTGCTTGAAGAACTTCCACAGTCAATTACAATTACTGTGGATGATTTGAGACGCTGTATTGATATGACATTGTTTGCCGCAATTACAAACGAGTCAAGGAGGAACCTGATGGGGGTTTGCCTGAGTTCTACTGGTGATCAGAAGACGCGATGGCTTTCTACTGATGGACATAGACTGGCGCAAACAGTTAAATCCGTTGATTCACTAAATTTTGACGCTGACAAAGAGGTAATTGTACCTAGAAAAGCCCTTACGGAGGTCCGCAGAGTAGCAGAGTTATTTGGGGAAAATGTTAATATTACATTTGACGACCGCGTGATGCAGTTTTCGGGTGATGCAATTATATTTAAAACTAGGCTGATTGAAGGTAAATTTCCTAACTGCGACCCAATTATTCCTAAGGATAACACGCTTGAAATGATTGTGGACAGGGAGCGTTTTATAAGTTCACTCAGAATTGTTTCATCTATAAGTACGGAAAAACTGAGGCCTGTAAAGCTGATTATCTCACCGGGAACTTTGAAGCTCGAAAGCGAGAAGGCAGACTATGGAGAAGTTGTTGATGAAATAGAAATTGAATACGAGGGGGAACCTTTTCAAATCGGATTTAATTCCAGATACCTGTTAGATGTTCTGTCAGTTTTAGAGAGTAAAAATGTGAAACTGGAATGCAAGAATTCAATGAGTCCCACGATCATCAAATCGCCAGATGATGAATCTTTTTTATCAGTCATAATGCCTTTGAGAGTTGAATGGTAATTATACGGTTTCTGCTTTAATGCCCAAAAGCATTTGAAGAATGATATGAAGACCGTATGTCGGAAATGATTGTTTATGATCATCCGAAACCTGGAGCTCTCACATTTCCGTAATTACCGCAGGTGCATTGCCGAACTTTCTCCGGGAATAAACTGGATTTATGGTGCAAATGGACAGGGCAAGACAAATCTGGTTGAAGCGCTTTATTACCTGTGTAATCTGGAATCCTTCCGCACAAGAAAAACACCCCACCTTCTTCAGGAGAAAAGTGCTGAAGCAGTCATTACGGCTCAGGTAGAGTCTAAAAATGTTCAGCATCTAATCAGGGTAAACCTTTCAAATAAAGGCAGACAGGTAATTCTGGACAATTCACTAGTCCGGAAAGTATCTGAATACACGCCTACCTTCATGGCATTGGCTCTGACTCCGGAGGATGTCAATCTGTTTCGGAATGTTCCTCAGGAGCGACGAAAGTTTTTCAATCGAATCATTTCCTTCAATGACTCAATTTATATAAAAAATTTTCAGGAATATTCAAAAATTATCTCTGAAAAAAACGCTTTGTTAAAACAAGGAAATATTGACCAGATTACACTTTGGAATAGTATGCTAGCACGCTCAGCTGTTAAATTAATGAAGCAGCGAAATAACTTTGTGGAGTTGATTAATAATTATTTAAGTGACGTTTTCAAAGGGCTCTCGGGGCGTGATGAAATGCTGAAATTAGTCTATAAACCATCCTTAATAACAAATAATTTTCAAGAAAGTGAAATTTTACTGCAGCTTAAAAAAAATTTGACCCGAGATTTGCAATACGGTTTTGCAGTAACCGGACCTCATCGTGATGAATATCAATTGATACTAGACGGAAAAAAGGACAGAGATTATTTCTCACAAGGCGAGTTCAGAAT
>JAKUUF010000157.1 GCA_022448705.1 SAR324 cluster bacterium
TAAAGATTTGTTTTTATTAGATTTTATTCCTGAATTGCAAAACATTAACCTGAAAGTACTGAGACTTGATTTCAGGCACTTGGAAATGAAATCAGACTGGATGAAAAAAATTGACAGTCTGCTGGGATCATTTGATAAACAGACCGTAAGGTCACTTAAATCAAAATGGCCCTCCAAAATAACACGCGGCTTTTTCAGAGCTAACCGCACCGACCTGGCAATTGAGCGAATCAAAAACACGCACCGCAAGGATCATGGAGATACCCTAGTTGGATGCGTAGTTGAAGCTGTTAAGGAAGAGCACCTGATTTTGTTAACCCGTAAATCATTCCAGTCTGGAAAATCATTATTGGGAATTACCCCCGAAGGCAGGGAGTGTATTATTTCAACGGAATCCATTCATACCACAGATGGACAACCTGTTAGTGAAATTGAATCTGGAAATTTGTATCAGGTTCCACACGTCAAATATGTAACAGCTGAAACATTGGTATACAGTCGCCCTGAATGAATGACATTTGTGTTTTTCCCATTTAATCGCTATGATCCTTAGCCCGGTCCAACATTGTTGCCAGAACTTACAGAACATCCCAATTCTATCCTGAAATTTATCATATAAATTCAATAATTTATGCAAGTTTATCGTTTCCAGAAAAAACCAGTCGACATTCCAAGAACCGTTGTAACTATTGGAAACTTTGACGGGATTCATCTGGGTCACCGTGAACTGATATCAGCTGCAGTCAATGAGGCACACTTGCGAGGCTGTGCCAGTGCACTGGTAACTTTCAATCCACATCCGCAGGAAATTATTCATTCTCAGCAGTCTGTTTCCCATATTTGCACATCTGTTCATCAACTTAGATTGCTTGAGGAACAGGGACTGGACGAGGTACATGTAATTCAGTTTACGTCGGAGTTGTCTCAAATGCATCCGGAAGATTTTGCTCTTCAGTTTTTGATCAAGCGCTTTGATCTGGTTAAGCTTGTAATTGGGTATGACTTCAGATTTGGTAAACATCGCGCAGGAGATTTCAAGTTACTTGAGAACCTAAGCCAGCAATTTAATTTTTCTCTTGAAGAAATAGCTCCAGTGCAACAAAAGGGACAAACCGTAAGCAGTTCCCTCATAAGGCAATTAATCCGTGAATTTCGTTTTGCTGAAATTCCTCAATATTTAGGGAGGGAATACAGTATTTATGGCAAGGTGGAAAAGGGTGAGCAGCGTGGAAAGAAACTTGGCTTTTCTACAGCCAATATTTTTCCGGAAGTTACATTAGCATTAGCTGCAGGTGTCTATGTTACAAAAATTAAATTAGCAAAGAAAATTTACTTTGGTGTTACCAATGCTGGAAATAAACCGACATTTGGGAACAACACTTTCACAGTTGAAACTTTTATTTTTGATTTTGAGGATGACATTTATGGTGAATATCTGGAAGTAATTCCACTGCATCAATTGCGTCCGGAAACTAAATTTTTAGGCATTGAAGACTTGAAAAAACAAATCATGAAGGACGTGAAAAGTGCCCAAAAATATTTGATCTCAAAGAATTTGATGTCAAAGAATTCTTAAACCAGCGAAATGTAACCCATATAACTTGCAGCCGTGTGAAATGTGGTACACTTGAAGTTAAAGGTACTTTCTTTGGTAGAATTATCTTAAACGACTCAACGGCATGAAAAAGGCAGCTATACCTAATGCTAAAAAAGCCAGACCCAGAGTAGCTGTAAGTCCTTCCTGGCCCAAAATATCCATCGCAATACCTGCTATTGGTGAACCGAGAGTTCCACCGATACCCCACATCATGGAGAATGCTCCGCATCCAGCAACAAGTGACGCACCCGAAAAACGGTCCCCAAGCTCCACAAGCGCAACTGTATAAGTTCCGTAAGCAACTGCCCCCCAAATCAGGAGCATTGGCCAAAGAAACATGGACCCGCCAATCAAAATGGGCAGAAGCATACTTCCGGAAACAGCAGTAAAAGATAGAATTATTAAGAGTACCCTCCTTGATATGAGATCAGCAAGCCAGCCTATGGGAACTTGTATAAAAACATTTCCAACAATCAGTGTTCCGAGAACAAGGGAAGAGGCAGACTCACTCAATCCATGACGCAGCCCATAGATTGGAAGCAGAGAAAGCGTTACCTGTTCAAACAAAGCAGCAGAAGCTACTGAAAATAGAAGTAAGGGTGCAAAAGACAGAAATGACAATACCGAAGAGCTTTCTTCACTGTGAAACTCAGGGAGATGTTCTTTTGCCTGAATGAATATTGGTAATGCTGCCAATATTACACTGATTCCTAAAATAAATGGCATCCATCCATGAGAACTGCTCACTATCAGAATCATTGGGCCCAAAGCGAGTCCTGATGCCGCAACACTAGCATAGATTCCAACAATGCGCCCGCGTATTTTTGGTATTGCCAACTGGTTAATCCAAGATTCACTTATAATAAAGATCACATTAATCGCGATACCAAGAATAAGCCTTAATGGAAACCAGAAAATTAAATCTCTGACCACTGCCAGCAAAAAAAACATAACTGCAGTGATA
>JAKUUF010000158.1 GCA_022448705.1 SAR324 cluster bacterium
AGAGTCAGTTTAAAAACATAAATGTATGGAAGCTAAAATAGATTTGTTTAACTTAAGCAAGCAAGAGGGGTTTTATGAAAAATAAGAAGAAAGAACATATACATCACTTCGTTCAGGAATTTGCTTTTGAAGGTACATCAGATGAGAAAGAAAGCAGACCCAAATCTGAGCCTTTTTTTACCATTGATGGTCAATTAGGCATGTTGAAAAAACAAATCTCGGAAATGAATGCCAGGATCGAAAAGCTTGAAAAAATAATTGAGTCCAAAGTTTGAAAAATCTAATATGAACCCTTAACTTGAGCTGGATATTTCCATTTCACAATACAGCTCAGCCTGCAGAAGCAATAAACACTTAAAAGTTATTAGGGTATAATAGCTAAGTCTTTGGTTTGTTCTATCAACTTATTTTATTATTTGATTTCACCAGCACAGAACGCTTGCAGCAAATACATCACCTTTCGTTCCTCTAGGGTCGCATCCTGCTTCCAAGACACCGCTTTGCGGGTCCTTTGCTGCTGCCAGTAGATAGCCCTCTGACCAGTCAGCACCCACTGCTATTTTATGACCTCGCCTTGTTAATCCGTCCAGTATATCTGTGCTGACCCTTGGTTCTATGCGAAGAAGATTAGGGAATCTATCGTGTGGTGAAAAAAATCCTGGAAAATGTTCACTGCTGAATTTGGGAGCCTCGATGGCTTCCTGCACAGACATATCGAACAATATGCGGTTAAGGAAAAACTGACATTGCCACTGATCCTGCTGATCACCACCCATGCTGCCGAAAACCATCCATGGGCGATTATTTTTAAAGGCCAAGGAAGGACTGATGGTTGTACGTGGTCGCTTAAAGGGAGCTATTATGTTCGGGTGATGTTCTGGTTTAAGATAAAAAGTCATAAGGCGATTGCCAAGTGGGAATCCAAGCGACGGTACAACCTCTGCTGACCTGATCCAGCCACCGCTGGGAGTAAAAGCAACCATATTTCCTTCCTCGTCAATTACGTCAACATGCACAGTTCCGTGTCCCCATGATTCTCCACCCAATCGTTTTTCAGCTGGCAGCAAGCCCTCCTGCTCCATGGGATTACCTGGACGCAGTTCCGGGTTTGCCAGTTCTTCATCAATCAATGCTGCACGCTTGCGTGAGTAATCCTTTGACAGCAATTCCTGTATGGGCACATCCACTTGCATTGGGTCTCCGTAGTATTGCTCTCGGTCAGCAAAAGCCAGTTTGAAAGCCTCTGTAGTCCAGTGAAGGTATTCTTCACTGTTATGTCCCATATCCCTGAGATTAATATTTTCCAGAATAGAAAGGGCTTGAAGCATTACCGGTCCCTGATTCCAAGGGCCGCATTTGAACACCCTTGTATCTTCAAATTCAAGTGAGACTGGTTCCTCAAAGTGAGTTTCAAAGCTTTCAAGATCCGCTCGTGTCAGCAGTCCATTTCTTTCAGTTGAAAAACGCTCTATTTCAGTTGCAGGATCCCCTTTATAAAATGCATCTACTACTGATTTCAAACCTTTTTCCCTGTCACCAGAGTTGGACTTTTCCTTAGATTTTAGATAATCCAGCATGTCAGCAAGTGCAGAATTGACAATTACCTGACCAACCTTCGCGGCTTTACCTTCAGGAAGATATAACTTGGCACTCCCCGGCCAATGTTTGAGGAATTTATCTTCAAGATCACGAATGCCGTATCGTTCCTGTCCATAAAGACCCGCATGTACAGGGAAACCGTTTTTTGCGTAATCAAGTGCAGGTTCGATAACTTCTGAAAAAGAAAGTTTTCCAAATCTTGAAAGGGCAGTCAGCAGGGCACCTATTACAGCAGGAACACCACCGGCAAGAATGCCTTCATCTGGAACTTCGTTCAATCCTCGTTGCAGATATGCTTCCGGAGTAGCCTGCCCGGGAGCAGCAGTGTTGCCATTTACTGCAATAACCTGCTGTGTCTTTGCCATGCAAATCAGCATTGGGCATTCGCCTCCAAGAGTGAACATCTGTGGATTAACTAAACTTTCCACAAAAGTGGCTCCTACAGCTGCGTCGACAGCGTTACCTCCAATTCCAAGAAGGTCTGCCCCTGCCTTCGTTGCAAGGTAATGCTCGGTAGCAACTGCACAATGAGTTCCAAGCAGCTTGGGATAATATGTGTTTTGTGAGGTGTTGTTTTGACGAAATGCTCTGCTCATGTTACTTATGAAAATGTTTGTGATGAAAAATTATGTAGACTGTAATTCCAATTCAATAAATGGAGTTATTTGCAAAAAAGTATTTTTTTAGAATATTAATTTCTAGCATCATTCTGCTTAACATACAAATACAATGGATTTTTTAAAAAATATGAATTTTCGTGAGATTAAAGCAACCTCAAAAAAAATTACATACTTCTTCAGAAAGAACCGAGTACCCAGAAGAAGAATATTTTTGTCTAATGATTTTTGTCATTTACCTTACAGTAAAATTATTACTGACTCATAATTTATTTGTAATTAAGTTAAATAAATATTGTTTCTTGACATTTAATTCAAACCTGCATATGGTGATGCTTTTCCCG
>JAKUUF010000159.1 GCA_022448705.1 SAR324 cluster bacterium
AAACAATACTTCACGCTCATCCACTGATTCAGCTTCTATGGGCTTAATCGGCAGAAGCTGCTCAATCATCGGAACCTGCGAAATAACGCTTACAAAATGATTGTATACGAGAAGCACCTGATCCAGTTCATCATTCTCAAATCGCTGAGTAAACTCACCCACAACCTCCCTGACCAGGTTAAGATGCTGATCAGGAGGAGTTCCTGCATGATTGATAATTATTTTGTGCGGGGTCCTTTTGAAAAAATCATTTCCCTTTCGTCCAAAAATTGCAAACTCAGCACACTCCACTCCTTCTTCATTAAGCTGCTGTAGCAAAGCTTTGGAGAGATTTGAATTGAACCCTCCGCAAAGTCCTCTGTCGCTTGTGACTAAAATAACACCTGTTCTTTTTCCGCTGGAATTCCGGAAGAGACTGCCAAAGCCTGAATCCTGTTCCTCGCCTTCAAAACGGGTACTGAGTGAGGAGACAATGCTTTTCAGCTTTTGTGCGTAAGGAGTGGCTTCACGTATATGGTCCTCTGCTCGTCTTAATTTTGCGGCAGAAACCATTTTCATGGCACTTGTGGTTTTCTGTGTTCTTTTAACGCTGTCAATGCGTTTACGAATATCTTTTAGGCTCGCCATTCCTGATTAAGCTGTAATGTTTTCTGCAGAAAAAGCCTCTGCAAATTCATTCAATACTGATTTCAACTCTGTTTCCGCAGTTTCATCAATCATTTCTTTTTCTTCGATTGATTTACGTAAATCTGATTTTTTGGTTTGGATGAATGTCAGGAATTCGGATTCAAATTTACTCAGCTTGTTGATCGGCTGATCGTCCAGAAATCCGTTAGTAGCAGCAAAGATGGAAATGGCCTGATCCACCCATGGCATCGGCTGGTACTGCGGCTGCTTAAGAATTTCCACCAGCCGCTGTCCGCGTGCAAGCTGTTTTTGGGTAGCCTGGTCCAGGTCGCTTCCAAACTGGGCAAATGCTTCTTTTTCCCTGTACTGTGCAAGGTCAAGACGCAAAGTTCCGGCTACCTGCTTCATTGCTTTAACCTGTGCTGCACCTCCTACCCGGGATACTGACAGACCAACGTTAATTGCCGGACGAATTCCGGAATTGAAA
Source organism: SAR324 cluster bacterium (assembly GCA_022448705.1). Classification (GTDB taxonomy): domain Bacteria; phylum SAR324; class SAR324; order SAR324; family NAC60-12; genus Arctic96AD-7. The sequence goes on from JAKUUF010000159.1 coordinate 1,115, forward strand.
AGGTCTGTACTGAGAAAAATCTGTCCATCCGTAATTGAAATCACGTTGGTGGGAATGTATGCAGAAACATCTCCGGCCTGTGTTTCAATAATCGGCAGTGCTGTCAGTGAACCTGCGCCAAGCTCATCATTAAGTTTGCAGGCTCTTTCCAGCAGTCGGCTGTGCAGATAAAATACATCACCCGGATATGCTTCGCGTCCAGGCGGACGTCGCAGCAGCAGTGAAAGCTGACGATAGGCTACTGCCTGTTTGGAAAGATCATCATAAACACAAAGCACGTGCCTGCCCTGATCTCGGAAATATTCACCTATGCTTACACCGGAATACGGAGCCAGGAACTGCAGCGGTGCAGGTTCAGAGGCAGTGGAGGAAACCACGATTGTATGTTCCATCGCTCCTTCGTTTTCCAGTCTCTGAACAATCTGGGCCATGGTTGAGCGCTTCTGGCCGATTCCAACATAGATGCAGATCATGTCACCACCTTTTTGGTTGATGATGGTGTCTATCGCAATTGCGGTTTTTCCTGTCTGCCTGTCGCCTATGATCAATTCACGCTGTCCACGACCTATCGGTACCATTGAGTCAATCGCTTTCAGTCCGGTCTGCATCGGCTGATGTACTGACTTTCTTGCAACAATTCCCGGGGCAATGGTTTCAATCAGTCGAGTATCTGAGGATTCAATCGGCCCCTTGCCGTCAATTGGGTTTCCAAGAGGGTCCACAACTCTTCCAAGCAGGCCCTCACCTACAGGGATCTCGGCAATTCTCTCGGTACGCTTGACCTCGTCCCCTTCCTTGATGGCACGGTCATTACCAAAAATAACCACCCCTACGTTGTCTTCCTGAAGGTTTAAAGTCATGCCTGTGACACTGCCTGGAAATTCAACAAGTTCCCCTGCCTGCACATTGTCCAGTCCAAAGACACGTGCTATTCCATCTCCGACTTCCAGCACAGTTCCTACTTCTGATTTGGTTGCGGTTTTGTCAAAGTTTTCAACTTGCTGCTGAATTATTTTACTGATTTCTTCTGCTCTGATATTCATAACCTGTCAGCCTCTTATTATTGATTGTCTTATCTGATTTAAATGAGTTTGGATGCTTCCGTCAATAACTGTGGAACCGATGCGTGTTTTTATGCCCCCTATGATAGATGGGTCAATGGTTACATTGACTTCGAACTCTTTTCCTGAATATCCTGAAATAGCATTAACCAGATTTTTTACAGTTTCTTTTGGTAGCTCGTATGCCGCAGTCACGGCGGCTTCGATTCGTCCCAGTTTTTCCTGCAATAACAAATTAAATGCCCTTTCAATACCTGGCAAAAAATCTATGCGCCGCTTTGCCAGAAGGTAGCGGCTGAATGTGTCAACAAGCTTGGATACTTTTATTTCATTAAGTACGTCTTTCAAAATTTCCAGCTTTAGCCTGGATG
>JAKUUF010000016.1 GCA_022448705.1 SAR324 cluster bacterium
GAGATCTTTGATCAATCATATCTGCGCCGTGGAAACAGACAAAATTTGAATTTTCAAAACTGCGAGGGCAAAACCGTAGAATTTGAGCTTTCAGATGTTTCCAGAAATCTGCGTTTCCCGGTTGAGTTTCTGAAAAAGATCAGTTCAACTCCAGGCTTGATGAATTATAGTGAGTTCATGAAATTAACTGAAAGGGACTTTCAAAACAGGATATTTGCAGAAATTGACCAGATACTAAATACCAGTGGTCCGAAACCATCTACACAAATGCAATGGTCTGCAGAGGATAAGGCAAAAGAAGTTCCTTTTGGGACATTGAATTTAAATCTTGAAAAATCACTGGCATTGAAAAATGAAGGGGTTGTTTCATTTCAATTGCGAAAAGAAGGCAGTCACTGGTATACCTACCATACTGATCAGGACAATAAAGTCGTCTTACATCTACCTGCAGGAAGATATTACCTACATGTTGCCGGGATTTTACGTAAAACTTTTTTTATGATTGCAGAAACTCAATTCAAGATTTCAATTGAGTGAGTTGTCGGCAAAGCAAATTTGGAAGTGATTATTAGTGAATTGCCTGATAGAGATTAACTGATGAAAGTGAAATCTTCATATTTTTTGATCTGAAATGAAATGTATAATTGAACTTCGATACCAAAGCCAGGCAATCACACCAGTTACAAAATTACCTGCTGCGATGCCGAAAAAGAACCCGGCAGTGTTCCAGAGATGTGATCCAAGATAGACCAGTGGAATAAGTATCAGAAAAAGTCTCATGATATTGATTGCGGTTGAGTGAAAAGGGCGGTGAAGCGCGTTGCATGAGGCACTGATCAGCTGTGATATTCCATGAAAGGCGAAACCAGAAGGTACGATCCAGAAGAACTGCTTTATGAAATCCTGGATTAATGAGTCATCTGCAAATGCCCAGGCAATGCTTCCTGAAAGAAGTGCAAGCACTCCCCAGGCAGTAGCACCCCAAATCATGGCAAACCGTATAGAGAATTTGTTTGCCTGAATAATCCTGTCATTTTTCCCTGCACCGTAGTTCTGACCAATGAAAGGTATGAGCACCGATGCAAGTGCCATAAAACCAATCATTGCTATAGATTCTATGCGTGTACCTACCCCGAATGCTGCTACAGTAGCTTCACCAAGGTCAGCTGCAATTCGGGTCAGAAAAGCATTTGAGATTGGGAAAAGCAGTTGTGTCAGCATTGCAGGAATCCCGATATAAAGTAAGGCTTTCCAGGAAAGCAGTATTTCAGCAAATCCCGGCCAGGAAATGGTGAGCATTCGTTCACGTTTCCCGAGCACCCACAGGCCTGCAATCATAATGCTGAAATAGGAAATAACTGTGGCGATTGCAGCACCCTTTATTCCAAGTTCAGGAAAAGGACCATAGCCAAAGATCAAAAGGGGATCCAGCACGGCATTAACACCTGCGGCAATCATCATAATCCAGCTGGGAGTTTTAGTATCGCCAGTTGCGCGAATTGCACTGTTTCCAACAATGGGTATCACTACAAAAACCACTCCCGCCAACCATGGAACCATGTATTCCTTGATCAGCTGAATCGATTCTTCTGTTGCTCCAATAAGAGTGAATATAGTTCCTAGTGAAAAAAAACTAATTGCGGCGACACAAATGATAATCAGGGAAACAAGAAGCAGGCTGTCTGTGGTCAGACGCCTGACCCTGTGCTGGTCACCTTCACCTATTGCGCGAGAAATAACGGCAGAGGCGCCGATTCCTATCCCAAAAGAAAAACTCATCAACGTGAAAGTAACTGGGAAAATGAAACTGATGGCCACCAGCTCACGGACTCCAATCAGGCTGATGTAAAATGTATCAACCAGGCTAAAGAGCATAATCGAGATAAGTCCAAACATCATTGGAACAGACAGACGAATCAGGGAGGAACCTACTGGTCCTTCTGTCATGCGCTTACTGTCTGAGTTTTGTGTGGAAGAATTAGCCGGCTGCGAGGATGTCAAGAATACCTGAAAATGTGATGATTTGAGTTTTTACCATGTTCGAAAATCGATGGGACGATAATATCACATACCATACATAACTAATAATGTTGATAACATAGGTAAGGAATTTAGAATTTAATTTTTTTCGATCAATCTGCAATCAACTTGATAACCAGGAACATCTATGTGAGTCTTTATGAGCATTACATTCATGATTATTAACAGTCTTAGATAGCCAAGTGCTATTCACGACTTATAAACGGCAATTTTGCGTTTAGTATTATTAAAATGAATTCAGCTTACGAAAATTTAGCCCTGCGCGGTGAATTGAGTGCAAACCTGGTTGGATTCTGCCGTTATCTGCGCTTGAATGGACTGAAGCCTGGAATGGGAGAGCAGATGGATGCATTGCGGGCACTTGAGGAGGTGGACTTTGAAAATGAGACCTCTTTCAGAATGGCTCTCCGTACAACACTGGCAAAGAGTACTAAGGAACAGGAAATATTTGATGAACACTTCCATCCATTCTGGGATGTCTGGGATAATGCTGAAAATCTTTACAACCAATCGAATGCAAAACAGGAAGAATCCTCAGTAATAACAGTTGAACATACACCAAAAAACCAATCTTTTGTTTCGATCAGTGACTGGCTGAGTAATGTTGATTCTGCCGAAGAGGAAAAAGAAGCTGCAGGTTACAGTCCTTTTGAAACTGAATCTGAACGCGATTTCAGCACATTTCAGGCAGATGAGCTTTCAGAAGTTATGCGCCTTATCAATGAAGTAGGCAGGGCACTGGCCACCAGATTCAGCCGGCGTACAATGGAAACAAAAAAACGTGGACAGTTTGATTTTCGCAGAACCATGCGCCTTAGTTTGCGTCGTGGAGGAGAAATATTGGATTTGGCACATTACCGACGCAGGCGACAGCGTCTCAAACTTGTGCTGCTGTGTGATGTAAGCAAGTCGATGGATCTTTACAGCCGTTTCCTGATCCAGTTTATATATGCTTTCCAAAGTGTTTACAGGCGTATTGAGACCTTTGTCTTTGGTACATCTCTTCACCGTATCACGGATATCTTGCGTGATGAAGAGCTTTCAAATGCGCTTGATTACCTTTCCGGAACAGTCAAAGACTGGTCCGGAGGGACAAAAATTGGAGCATCACTTGAACAATTTGTCTCAAATTACGGCATCAAGCTAGTTGATTCTCAGACTGTGGTACTTATAATCAGTGACGGCTGGGATACCGGTGAAGTAGATTTACTAGAAAACAACATGCAGTATTTGCATAAAAATTCCAGATATGTTCTCTGGTTGAACCCACTGAAAGGAAGCCCGGGATTTCAGCCTACTACACGTGGTATGCAGGCGGCTCTGCCGTATATTGATTTTTTTGCATCAGCACATAACATAATCAGTCTCAGGAATCTTGTCCGCCAGTTGACACTGATCCAGTCAGGACAAGTCAGTATGCAGGCTTAAGAAGGCTGACTGGGTTGATGATATTTCTGATTGTAAATGATTTGCGCTTATTAACTTTAAATTAAATTTTGTACTGGCTTGACATTATACACTTTCGACAATTCCACCCCTGAAATTAAAGAAACGTCTTTCATTGCACCTAACGCAAGCCTTATTGGCCGGGTGAAGATTGGTGAAAATTCATCAGTCTGGTTTAACACAGTTCTCCGGGGAGATATGGAAAACATCAGCATCGGCGATGAGTCAAATATACAGGATTTAAGCATGGGACACGCCGACCCAGGATTCCCTTTGGTTGTAGGGAACAGGGTAACCATAGGGCACCACTGTGTTGTGCACGGGTGCAGAATTGAAGACGACTGCCTGATTGGAATGGGTGCGATTATAATGAATGGAGTAAGAATTGGAAGGGGAAGCATAATCGGTGCTGGCGCAGTTCTGCTGGAGGGAATGGAAGTTCCCGAATTTTCCATGGTTGTAGGATCACCTGCTAAGGTTAGAAAGACTTATGATGAAAGTATATTGGAGAATATCAGGGAGTCCGCACAGATATATGTGAAAAGATCGATCAGCTACAGGGAGCAGAGTAACGTTTTATGCCTAGGGGTTTTGTAAAAGAGCATTCAGTGTGTTTGTGAATTCAGCCGGATTAAGACACTTTTGTAAATCTATAATTTATTGCGATGGTGCAGAATGCCTGTAAGGAATGAATTTCCTTCAAACGGGCGGGGTGAGATGCAAATATTTGAGTTTAATTTTGCACCAGAGTGTATCTCAGCTTGGAGGGTCAGGCAGCAATTTCATTAGACTCCCGAGCGTGAAGAATTGCACTAAATGCTGTTTGCAGCTCGTTGGGGCTAAGTTCGGTAAGTTCAGTGTAGTCGCTGTTCAACGTGTCATTTATGAAACGGAGCTTCGGTTCCTTTGAAACATAGCCCAGTTGATTCAACTGATGGTCCAATGTTTCGAAGACTCTGTTGCGCAACTGTTCGTTGGTCTTTATATCTTGTGCCAGAATCTTTCTTCCATAGAAACTGTTGTCATTTATCTCACCTTTGAAAGACTGCTTTGACAGGGTTTTTTCTCCTCTTAATTCTACTGCGACTATCACTGAAGTGATAATTACCGAAGTAAGGCAGAAAATTAATAAAGCCATTTCCATTTTAATCCTCTTGTGCTGGATTTATCGAAAGTTTTGGTCAAGCGGAAACAATGCAGAAAACAGACCAGTATATTGCAGTCCAAAATTAACATCCTGATCTGGTTGCAAGCTGAGCGATTCTTTACTTCAGTTTTTTAAGGGACTCCCTCTGTTAAACTGGTGATAGATATTTATAAAATTTCTGTAATTCTGTTCAATAAATTCCACACAATTTTCTGAAAGACTCACTTTCTGCTTTAATACTTATTTTCTGGCTGCAAAGTTTTGGTATTCAAGTAAAGTTCTTTTGTTTTTAGAAGTACTTTTTTAGGTATTTTTTTATGGAAAAAATACACCAGAATAAGCAAATTTTACTTGTAATTACCTAATAGAAAAACTGCTCCTTTCTGGCATTGAACTTGTATTACAATCTGGAATCAAAAACCGGATATTAACTTTAATAATCCTTCATGAACTTTTATAGAATTATTCGATTGTGCAAATTGTTACTGCTCTTTTTCGTAGCAGCATTGATTTCGACTCCGGTATGGGGAGTGCGTGTTAAAGATGTGGCCGCATTGAGAGGAGCTCGTGATAACGAACTTATCGGATTCGGGATTGTGGTTGGTTTGGACGGAACAGGTGATACACAGGAAAGCCTGCTTTCACGTAAGCCGATAGTAAACGCTTTGGAAAGGATTGGTATCAGCTTAGAAAGTCAGGATATTCTGGGACGCAGTATAGCCGCTGTTTGGCTGACAGCAACTTTACCTCCCTTCGCCAAATCAGGACAGCGTCTGGATATAACAGTTGCAACAATCGGTGACGCAGTATCCCTTCGTGGAGGAATCCTGATCATGGCTCCCTTGCGCGGGCCTGATCGGCTGGTATATGCAGTGGGTCAGGGGCCCATTGCCGGAATACCAAAAGGAGTAAGCAGGGCTGATGCCCTGCCTCCAGAGGAACTGGTTAACCTGCCGATTGGGTCAAGGATGGTGGCCTCAGTAGGTCAGGTCCTGGGTGGAGCAATAGTTGAACGTGAAATAAATTTAAATCTGAACAGTCGTGCACGGGTTTATATGAATTTACACTCTCCAGATTTCACTACTGCTTTCCGTCTGGCAAAGCTGATTAATCAGAAATTGGGAATTCGCAGTGCTCGGGCACAGGATGCAGGCACTGTTGAAGTATCAGTGCCGGACAGTTACCTGGGCAACACAGTTGAGCTTATATCTTTCATAGAAAATTTAGAAATATCTCCGGATCATACTGCCAAAGTTGTACTTGATGAACGTTCCGGGACAGTAGTCATGGGCGGGAGCGTCAGGATTTCACCAATTGCCATATCTCAAAACGGTTTGAACATCCAGGTCAAGCTTCCATCTCCAAACGCGCAGGGAGAACAAGGTGCACAAGCAGAGGGAACAACTTTAGCTTCCAATGTATTTATGTTGAAAGGAGGCGCCGATCTTAAGGAAATTGTTGATGGTTTTAATAAGATTGGAGCATCCAGTAAAGATTTAATTGAAGTTCTTAAGGCGGTTAAAACTGCGGGAGCACTTCATGCAGAACTTGTTATTCGTTAAATAATTATGAAAGCACTGATGCCATTGCCTCTTTCAGCGCTGACACTGCGCATGGATCAGTTAAGGGAAATTCCTGATGCAAAAGGTAAAACCGATGATGCCAGGCTTCGTGAAGCGTCAAATGAATTTGAAGCAATTTTTATTCAGCAGATGTTGAAAACAATGCGCAAGACATCATTGGAATCTGATTTTATTAAAAAGTCTGAAGGTGAAAAAATATTTCGATCAATGCTGGATGAACAGTACGCCATTCTTTCGGCTAAATCTGGGAGACTGGGTCTTGGAGAGATGATTTATCAGCAGTTAAAATCTAATTTGAAAAAATAACAAAAATAACTAAAGTTTTTCGACTGATCTGCCGATGCATGCAATAAGGTGTTTTAGTGACTTATGCCGGGTGAGAAAACAGAATATCCCGGTTCATGAAAACATCTTATAAGGCCCAAGAATAAAGTAGTAAATAATGGTTTTTCCAGCGAAGTTAAAATAACTTCTTGAAACCAGTTAATTTACACGCCCTATGGGTCTTCTCTGCTGAGCAAACTGAACCTTAATTGTTATGCTTGTCAGAGTCTGCGGGCATGCTTGTCGGCATACACCGGACATTCCCGTGGAGTTAGGGAACTGAACTATTTAACATGAAAGGTGGATTATGAAAATCACAGGTCAACAGCCTCCCGAATTTCATGGAGTAAAGGGGGGAGCAGGTAAAGACAATCAGAAAGCCGCAGATAGGTCAGGCACGCTACCAGGTTCAGGTGAACCTCCTGTCAAGACTTCGACTTTTGTGATGAACAAAATAAAAAGTCGAATAAATGCAGAGCCTGAAGTACGAGCAGACAGGGTTGCTGAGCTGAAAGCTAAAATCAAGAGCGGTGAATACAAGGTCGATTCTGAAAGACTTGCCAAAAAAATGCTTGAAGATGCTTTTCAGGAAGATATTTCCTGAGACAGAAACAGTAGTGAGCAGCAATCTAGTAGTTTTATGCAGGTCAACAAATTGTATTTTTAAATTATGAGAGAGTTGCTTAATATTTTGCAGCAGCAGGCTGAACTGCATGAGCATTTGCTGTCCCTGCTGCAAAAAGAGTCAGAGGGATTTGGCAGTTTACGGGGATCCGAACTGCTTAAACTTCAGGGTGAAAAGTCACGCTGCGTGCGTGCTACAGCTCAACTTGAGAAGGAGAGGATTCAGCTTGTTGAACAATATGCCAAATCCTGGGACACAGATTCCAGGGATCTGACTTTACGGGTGATTATAGGTCGGGCAGACGATGAATACAGTGTACCGCTGCAGCAGTGTTTTGATAGGCTTAAGCTGCTGATTGCAAAAATTCGCGAAATTGCTGAAGAAAATTCCATGCAGTCTTCAGGTCGTCTGAAATCGGTTGAATCTTCACTTCAGTTCATAAGTCAGCTCCAGAACGGTCCTCCTACTTATTCAGAAGCGGGAAAGATACAAAAAAGAACCGGAACAATGTCCCGTGCTGAAGTCTGACTCATTGGTCAACTTAATTGTCAAATAACTCTAATAATTCTGTCTCATCACAATGCCTTCGCTCAACAGTTCCCTGAATCTGGGGCAACGCGCCCTGAGCATCAATCAGCGCGCAATGCATACTGTTGGTCACAACATTGCCAATCAGGAAACTGAAGGCTTCTCCCGTCAGCAGGTACATTCAGGAACTTCAGCACCAGATCCCACTGGAGTAGGAGGAGGTGCAGATGCCCAGCCAACCACCCGCGTTTACGATAAATTCGTGCAGCGCAAGATTCTCCAGGAAAACCCACGTTCAGGAATGTTCAGATCACGTGGAGAATTTCTGCAAAAAATTGAAATTATTTTCAGTGAAACAGAGGGCAACGGCTTGCACAATGCCCTAAATGAGTTCTGGAATTCCTGGAGTCAGCTTTCAAATAATCCTGAATCCGAATCGGCCAGAATACAGGTTAGAGTCCAGAGTGATGTTTTGGCGCGCCGTTTTCGCGGCATGCACTCCCAGCTTCAGGGATTACGCACTGAAATTAATGGTCGGCTGTCTGCAAATATAAATAAAGTTAATGAACTGGGCAAGAAAGTAGCAGAACTGAATCGGCAGATTAACACATACGAGGATGGGCAGCGAATTGCCAACGATATGCGTGATGCTCGCAATCAGGCAATTGAAGAACTGTCTGAACTGGTGGATGTGAATTCCTTTGAGGATCCTAATGGACGCATTACAGTTATAATCGGAAGAGACTGGACACTGGCTGAAGGCAATAACCACTATCACCTGGAAGGTAATATGAAGGGTGGTGAGCTTGGAATGCTTAGAGTTGATGGTGTTTCAGTAAACGACAACCGGCGTGATCTAACCAGGACTTTTCGTGAAGGTGAAATGAGCGAAATGCTGAGAATGCGAGATGAAACAATTGTGGAATACCAGCACAATCTGGATGAAATGGCCTTCAATCTGGCGGCACAGGTAAACAAGCTTCACGCCACAGGTACAGGAATCAATTCAGCAAAAGATATGATGAAAAGTACTTTCGGACTTAACTCTGAAGCACTGAATCAACCGCTGCCATTCCTGAAAGACGGTATCTTTCAGCTTCATTTAGTTGATCCGCACAATGAAATACTTGAAACCTATGAATTGGAAATCCAGTCAGGCGTTGATACTCTGCCGGATATTGTAAATCGTTTGAACCAGACTGTAAACGACCCGGGATTACTGCAGGCCTCAATTGAAGCAGATGGATCGATGCTTTTGCAAAGCGGTCATGACTACAAGTTCATCTTCGGAGAAGATCAATCGGGAGTTACGCAGGTTCTTGGTTTAAACAGTTTTTTTGACACTCTCAAGGGTGCCGAAGACTTACATCTAAGTCAGCAGATACGGGAGAACCCAAATAACATTTCTACAGGCAAAGACCTGATTCCGGGTGATAACAGGGTTGCTCTGGAAATTGCCAAACTGCAGACAAGGCCAACCATGAGAGATGAAACCATGACTTTTGATGAGTATTATAATGGAGTTCTTACGGGAATGGGATTAAAGATCCAGAGAAACAAAACTGATCAGGCTCATCAGGAAAGCATGGTAAGGCAGTTCAAGGAAATCAGGAGTTCCATCAGTGCAGTTAATATGGATGAAGAATTAACGGACATGATGCAGTATCAGAAAGCTTATGAAGCCTCCGCACGCTTCATTAATACTGTTGATGAAATGATGGAAACCGTAATCAATATGTAGATTAAGCGGATAATTGAGTTATATATTATAATATGAAGAAACTATTCATTAAACCCAATCAGCAGGTTCAATAGATGCGAGTGACTGAGGTTACAAAGCGTGACCATGTAGTTGACAATATTCAAAAATCCTCAGGCCAGCTTCAGGATATTCAAATGCAGATGGCTACAGGTCGTCGTTTGAATAAAACTTCAGATGATCCAATTGGGGCGGCCAGATCCCAGGATATTGTGACAACTATTTCCTCACAGAAACAGCTGCTGCAGAACATTGTGGACAATGTTGCCTGGCTTCAACGCACAGAGCAGGAGATTTCCCACATAAATGAAATGCTGGGGAAAATTCGCACTCTCGCACTTTCACAGGCAGGAAGCGACTCAAACGAAGAATCAAGGCAGATGGTAGCACGCGAGTTTTCCGCTGCCCGTAAAAGTTTGTTCGATACTGGAAACGCACGTGAAGGGAAGCTGTATTTATTCTCTGGAATAAAAAGTCTTAGTCCAGCTTTGAAAAGGAACGGAATATTCCAGCCTGCAAAAGTCCTGACTGAAGGTGCTGTACAAAATGGCACTGGTGATTTCCTGGATGTAAGTCAGTTTCGAGCCCAGTTTGAAGGTTACTCCAATAATGATTATCGAATCAGGGTTACAAGCGGCGGTGTCTGGGGACAGGCCAGGGTAAAAATTTCTGATGACGGTGGTAGAACCTGGAGTAAGGAGCAGATCCTGCGTCCGGTTACACATGTTTTTAATCCGGATGGGAAGCCAAATGATCAGGTTTTGCTGAAATTTTCGGATCAGGAGGGACGTTTGGGTAATGTTCTACCCAAACAGTTTGATTTCAATTCGGAAGCATCAGCAGAGTTTGACCTGAAAGCACTGGGAATTGTTTTCCCTCAGGGATTGGAGTTTATCTTTCAGCCAAATCCGGAAGTGACATACAATGGATCAATACATAAAAAGGAAGCATTGATATCAAATGGGCTCACGATTCCAGTTAATGTTACAGCGCAGGAATTGCTGCTTGGAGACGTTGAAAATGGTGTAGATACCTTTTCTTTGCTTGCGACAATGGAGAGAGCACTGCTGGAAAATGATGGCATTGCGATTGCACAACGTCTAGGCGAGCTTGACTCAGCTCAAACTCAAGTACTGAAGCAACTGGCTGATGTTGGAAACACAATTCGTGAGCTCTATGCAGTCCAGTCCAAGTTAGAAAACCTGCAGTTTGAAAAGGAGAGTCAGCTTTCTGATATTCAGGATTTAGACATCGCGGAAGCCACTGTTGACCTCAAGGTCGCGGAAGCAAATAACAAGCTTGCGCTTAATACAGGGGCCCGTTTGATTCAACCCTCACTGTCAGATTTCCTCCGTTAATTGAAGTGATTTCGGAGGAAAAAGTTAGTGCCATAAAGACAGGAACCACATCAGGAAAGTAGGTAAAAATGCTAATACTGACAAGGAAGTCGGGAGAAAGCATAACCATTGGTGACGATGTAAAGATCACTGTGGTGGAAGTCAAGGGGAAGCAGGTTCGAATTGGAATTGACGCACCCCGAAGTTACATGATCCACAGAGAGGAGGTATACCTGAGTATACAGGAAGAAAACAGGCGTGCTGCCAAAGAGTCTCCGCTTTCCATAGCCGGACTCAAACACTTGTTCGGAAAACACTAAAAATCATAAACTTTAATGCTTATTCAAACTTCCCGCTTCGGTGAAATTGAAGTGGAAGAAAATCAGATCATAACCTTTCCTTCAGGCTTAGTAGGGTTTTCAGAAGATCGCAGATTTGTTATCAGAGAAGATGATGCAGCAGCACCTTTCCTCTGGCTTCAGTCTGTTGATAGTAACGGACTTGCTTTTGTGATGATAGAGCCGCATGTCTCCGTTTCAAACTATGAACTTGAACTGACGCAGGAACATCTAAATAAACTGGATGCGAAGAACATTGAAGAGCTGAGAGTCTTTGTACTGGTTACAATGGCCAAAGAAATAAAAGATGTAACTATAAATTTGCAGGGCCCGCTGCTTTTCAATCCTGAAAAGCGTCTGGGTTTGCAATTTATTATTCCTGATGGAAAATACTCTACTCGCCATTTGCTGTTTGGTGATAAATTAAAGGACAATAATCAAGAGGAGCCATCCAGCGAGGCTACGGAAGAGCAGCAATAAGTTTCGAAATTCGGTTTCAGCTTATACAAGCAGATATGCCGAATAAGTCATACCCATTTCCTTCCCTGCACACTCAGGCATGAGTGAAAATCAAAACCCTCTGAAACCCACTGAAGTCCGTCAGATTTGTTTGGACAATGGTCTAATAATTAAGGACCCGCAATGGCAGTTGCTGGAGGAATGGGCGGATTTACTGCTGAATTATAATCAAGAAATAAATTTAGTTTCCCGTAAAGAGACTGATCTGTTATGGGAGAAGCAAATCCTGCATTGTCTCTCACTGCTGGTTTACCGGGAAATTCCGCAAGGTTTGGAGGTATGTGATTTTGGTACAGGAGGAGGATTACCCGGCATAATTTTGGCCATTATCCGGCCTGATCTTTATCTCACATTGGTTGATTCACGTCAAAAAAAAGTTGCTGTCGTTCAAAAGATAGTTGATGATTTAAGGCTTTCTAATGTCCGGGTTATCTGCGGAAGGGGTGAGCTACTTGGAAAACAGGCTGAGTGGAACCAAAGATTTTCAGTAATAACAGCGAGGGCTGTTGCTCCCCTGATTGATTTGGTACGCTGGACAATTGGTCTGCGAAAACCTGAATCTGCACTGCATATTTTGAAGGGGGGTGAAATTCAGGATGAAATGAATGCATTGTCTTTAATGTTTACAGGAATAAAGATCAGCAAATCACTGATTGTTCTGAAAGGTTTTGCTAAGTTCAAACAGAATCAAAAATATATAATATCCATAAATTTTTCCTCCTAAAAAACAGTGATAATTACTGATTAAACTTATGCGCATTATTACAGTCAATTTAAACGGAATTCGCTCTGCCAATTCAAAAGGCTTTTTCGAATGGCTGCAGACTCAGCAGGCTGATGTTATCTGCCTTCAGGAAATAAGAATCATGCATGAACAATTAACTGAAATAATGCTCAATCCCGGGAATTTAAACAGCGCTTTTGAATTTGCTGAGAAACGAGGTTATTCAGGTGTTGGAATGTATTTCCGTAAGAGTCCGGACAGAATTAAGAAAGGCATTGGATGGTCCGATATGGACAGTGAGGGGCGGTTTATTCAGGCAGATTACGGAAAACTTAGTGTTGTTTCGCTTTATCTTCCTTCCGGCACAAGTGGTGAAGAAAGACAGAACTTTAAGTATAAAGCGATGGACTATTTTGAAAAATGGCTGCGCAAGGCCCGAAAATCGGGGAGAGAGTTTATAATCTGCGGAGACTGGAATATTGCACACAAGGAAATTGACCTGAAAAACTGGAAATCCAACCAGAAAAATTCAGGATTTTTGCCTGCAGAGCGTGAGTGGATGACGAAAATATTCGGGGAACTGGGTTTTGTTGATGTGTTCAGGAAGTTGAACCAAAATGCTGAACAATACACCTGGTGGTCAAACCGTGGAAGATCCTGGGAAAAAAATGTGGGGTGGAGAATAGATTACCAGGTTGCCACTCCGGATGTTGCGTCTAAAGCAACAGGTGAGTCTATTTTCAGGGAACAGCGCTTTTCTGATCACGCGCCGTTAATCATTGACTATGACTACAAACTTTGAAACTGCTGTATTCCTCTGCTTTGCTTATTCGAGCTCAAACACTCTGTTAAAAACACGTCTTAAATAATCAGGCTCCTGCTCACCGCTCAGTGAACTGATTTTGGTTCCATCAGGCTTGAAAAAAAGCAGGGTTACCCTGCCTACATTGTGATATTCAGCAAACCATTTCCCTTCAGTGGAATTCAAATTTGCAGTCAGAAATCTTATTTTCCCCTCATATTCAGGTTGGAGCGAGTTGACCACACGCTTCAGAGCTCTGCAGGAACCTCAACCAGGGTCATGGACTTGTACGACCACGTTTTCACCTTTTCCGATTGCCGACAAATCTGCATCTTCCTGTGTGCTTTCATACCAGAGCCAGCCAGCGAGAATTAAAATCAGTACACTTGTAATTGAAACAAGCATGCGTACATTTTGCCGCCTGCGTGCTTTTTTATTTTCACCTTTTTGTTTTCTCTGTTTGCCCATTGAATATCTTTTGAAATGTCAAATCTTCAAATATCTGGATTGATCATTGTGTTAAGCTTGATAAATTAAGCTAAAGCCTGAATATACAAAAACCATGAAAAAGTATTTATGAAGATAATTACCTGGGGTGATATACGCCGAGGAACATTAGCCATTGTGCTTGTGATCATACCTACAGTTTTACTGGGTACTTACATTGGGCCGGCACTGCAAAGTTATCAGATTACAGGTCCGGGCTTGTGGCAGCTTAAGCGCACAAATGTTCCCGATGAGGTGATTGAACCCCTGCATGTGCTTCGTCTCAAACCGTTCTTTTTCAAATTCAGATTGATGAGCGAGGTAGAGTCAAGAATTGATAATCCGGAATTATTCAATAAATACAAAAATAAAATTGAGCGTCAACTTCAAACGATTCCCATACCTGCTGTGGAATATATTTTCCTTGCCACCTTAGCGTTATATTATTTTGTCTTATGGTACACAACAAGAAAATGGTTTCCGGATGGAAAAGTCTAGAGTGGATATGTAATTATACTGCATGAATAAAAAGTTGATCTTTAACAATTAAACTATTTCAGCTGCCTGTGTTTAAGGAACTGACGGTCATTTAGCGTAAACTTGAATTCATGCAACTATTCTTCCTCTGACTGCAGAGGCAGTTCAAGCTGATTTTCCTCAGCTGGTTTGTTCATGTCTAGTTCACTTAAGGCAGGCAGATGTTTTAGATTAGTAAGTCCGAATACTTCAAGAAAATGTTTTGTAGTACCATAAAGACCGGGCCTTCCGGGGATCATTTCACGACCAACAATTCGGACAAGTTTTTGCTGCATCAAGCGTCTTATTGTGTGTGATGAATCAACTCCTCGTATAAATTCAATCCCTGCGCGGGTTAGGGGCTGTTTGTAGGCTACAATAGCCAGGGTTTCCATAACTGCAGGTGAAAGTTTGATGGTTTTAACTGTTTCCAGAGACTGTACCCATTTTCTGTGTTCCGGAAGAGTATGCATCTGCAGACCATCTGCTACCGAATCAATCCGGAAAACCCTGCCAGTTTTTTCATAGGACATATTCAGTTCCGCAACCAGTTCCCGAATCTCTTTTGTATCACAATCTCCAATCATTTCTGCAAGCTGTTTGGGGGACAGAGTCTTGTTTGCCACAAACAAAATGGTTTCAAGAGCTTGTTTTTGTTCCAGTTTAGTCATAAAATTCTGATCAAAAGTTTTTTATGTGCGTCTCCTCCTGATTCACCACACTTAAGCAGATAGTCCAAGACTGAACCGCACTCCCGGAAAAATCCACATTATCCTTATTCTTCAGCATAACGCAACCCTTTTTTGATAAAATTTATGGACGGATCGAGTATTGATTACGCGGAAGGTCGGGTTTTTTCCTTTGACGATGAAAGTGCCATCCGTCCGGATTTTTTACAAACAATAGACTATTCCGGCCCCCGGCAAAGGATCAGCTATCAAATGAATGAATTTGCGGCAGTTTGTCCATTTTCGGGACTTCCAGATACAGGAATAGTCTGGGTTGACTATATTCCTCAAAATAAACTGGTTGAGCTGAAATCTCTGAAATATTATTTCATCTCTTTCCGCAATGTCGGCATTTATCAGGAAGATGTAACATCCAGGATATTCAATGATTTAAATCCGCTGCTGGAGCCTGAAGAATTGCTGATCAAAACACGCTACAGCACCCGCGGAGGAATTGACACCACCTGCACAATCAATTCAAATGAGCAAAAATCCTGATACATCTGTTCTCAGGGATGGCACCAAAGTTGTGGTTTCCGGACGTGACCCACAACGTTTCGGTGGTATGGTTAATCCCCCAGTATATCACGTTTCCACAGTGCTTGCGGAAACAGTCGAACAACTGAAATCGAAGGATCACGCCGAAGAATCCGGAAAACAGGAAATGACCTATGGCCGCAGAGGCACACCAACTTCATGGGCATTGGAAAACGCTGTTGCTGAATTGGAAGGAGGATACCGCAGCCTGGCGTTTCCCTCGGGATTGAGTGCAGTCACCGGAGCTCTGCTGGCATTTCTGAAAGCAGGAGATCACCTGCTTATGACCGACAGTGTTTATGCCCCCACGCGAAGATTCTGCAATACCATCCTGAAACGCTTTGGCGTAGAAACAACATATTATGATCCCCTGATTGGAGCAGATATTGGGTCACTTCTGCGTCCAAACACAAGTGTTGTCTTTACGGAATCCCCCGGTTCTCACACCTTTGAAGTACAGGATATTCCAGCAATCTCCAAAGTTACGCATGAGCATGGCGCCAAAATACTGATGGACAACACTTGGGCGTCACCCCTGTTTTTTAAACCGTTTGAGCATGGTGTGGACGTTTCGATTCAGGCAGCTACAAAATACATTGTCGGTTATTCAGACGTGATGCTTGGTACAGTAACTGCCACAAAGGAAGCCTGGCCAGAACTGCGGGACTGCACGGGAGACATGGGTCAGTGTGCAGGGCCGGACGATCTCTATTTAGCCCAGCGTGGTTTTCGTAGCATGGCTGTTCGATTGCGCCAGCACCAGGCTAATGCACTGCTGATTGCTGGATGGCTTCAGACACGCCCGGAAGTTCGGCAGGTACTGTATCCTGCACTGCCCGGAGCCCCGGGACACGAGATTTGGAAACGTGATTTTCTTGGTGCCAGCGGTTTATTTGCTTTTGAACTTCAACCATGTACGGAGAAGGCAATTGAAGCAATGTTGGACGGTATGCGCCTTTTTGGCATGGGCTATTCCTGGGGTGGATATGAAAGCCTGCTTATTCCTGAAAATGTTCGTAAAATTCGTACCGCTGTTCCATGGCGTTTTGAAGGCCCACTGTTACGCATACACATCGGACTTGAGGATGTTGAGGATTTAAAGGATGATTTAAAGGCAGGACTGGAAAGACTTCGAGATTTCCGCGGGTGATTATTTTACAGCAACAAGACAACCAGGCTGATAAAAAGTACAGATGAATTTGCTGATTGCTGATGATTCTCCAGAATTTATGGAAAGTCTTAAGGAATTCCTTGAAAATTCAGGACATACAGTTTTTTGTGCTAGTGATGGTGAACAAGCACTGCAAATTTTTGGCAATCAGAATATAGACGGAGTTTTCTGCGCGCTGACCTTACCCAAGCTTGGAGGACTGGAGCTTCTTAAGGAAGTAAAGTCCGCCAACAGCAACAGGCCCTTTGTGATGCTTTGTCCTCAGAATGACTCAGAAGGCGCTATTAACGCCCTTCAGCTGGGTGCCTGTGATTATCTGATTAAATCAATTCAAACTGCTGATCTTCAGCGTACTCTTGACAGAGTAGTTTCCCTGCATGAAGGATTCAATTTCAGTAATTCTGAGATGGACCATTCTGTGCAGGAAACAAGGACATTGGAAATTGACAATGATTTTGAAGGCGTAAACGGAATTGTGGCCTTCATGACACAGGATTTGCCAACTTACGGCATCCTTGAGCAGGACCAGTTATTCTACATGAACATGCTGCTCAAGGAGGCGCTTGAAAATGCGATATTCCATGGAAATCTTGAATTAAACTCCGAAACTCGCCTTGAAAATCCAAATTTATTTTACGAAACAGCAGGAAAGAAACGGGAGATAGATCCGTATAAAAATCGCAAAGTAATTGTTCATTATGACATCAACCGCAATTCAGCAAAATATGTGGTACGTGATGAAGGGAAGGGATTTGCACACTCAAATCTGTTTGATTCAGAAGATCCGGAAAATTTGCCGCGTATTAAGGGGCGCGGCCTGGTTATGATAATGAATTTTATGGATGAAGTATTTTGGAATGACAAAGGCAACGAAATTACAATGGTTCGTTATCGGAAACGAAAATCATGAGTAAAGTCATTAAATTTGTAGTTACGATGTTGAAGAACCTGATTTTTATCAAACAGGGCAACCGCCATCTTCAAATTTCCATATTTCTATTATTTTCCGGATTAATTCAAGGCTGTTCCGACAAGACAAACAATCAGATACGGCTCCCCTCCACGGAACTGTATCACCAGGCCATGGTATCCATTGAAGATGAATATTACAATGAAGCACTTAAGAACTTTGAAATTCTTGTTGATGAGCATGCCGGTACTCGTCTGGCAACTCTTGCTCATTTGAAAATGGGCGATATATATTTCATCCAGAGCAAATGGGAGGAATCTGAAACCAGCTACAGACAGTTTCTCCTGTTAAATCAGCGCAGTCACCTCACACCTTATGTCCTTAACCGGCTGATTGCTCTCAATTATGAACGGAACCATTACGGAATTTTTTTCAAGTCACGTGATTATGACCGTAACATGGAGCCGAACCGCACCCTGATAAAGGAATACCAGCGTTTCTATCTGCTTTTCCCCAAAAGTCCGTATCTGGAGCAAGTAAAGGAATATCACAGCAGAGCAATGTCTGACCTTGCCGAACACGAACTGAATGTAGCTAATTATTATTTCGATAAACAATCTTACCATTCTGCAATAGGCCGCTATTTGTATCTGCTGAAAAATTATCCGGGCTTCCCCCGCACCGCCAATGTTGCAGAACGCCTGATTGAGGCCTACCGTTTAAACCGTCAACCGGAGCTGGCTGATGAAATGCAGAGGGTTCTGGACTCTTTACGGGAAAGAAATTTGCTGGCGCAGCATAACTCTAAAGAAGAATGATTTCACTTTTCTTCCGTAACTCCGAGATTAGATACAGGATTTTTATATGTTTGTTTCTGTTTTTAATTTCCGGATGTGCCCAGCTGGACGGTATTTTCCCAAAGCTTAAACCCCAGAGTGATGAAGAAACTTCCCCGGCTGCTCACAGTCCAGCCACTGTAGCCGCTAAACAGGAGGCACTTTCTGAAGAAAATCGTCAGTTGCTTGCGAAAATTGAACAGTTGGAGCAGCAGGTCAAATCACTTGAAAAA
>JAKUUF010000160.1 GCA_022448705.1 SAR324 cluster bacterium
TAGGAGAATATAGAGCACCGGCCCACTACTTTTTCCTCAATGAACTGACAAAAGGACCCTGGGGTAAAATTCAGCGCCTAAAACTTACAGATCAATACTCCAGCTCAAAATAACCTGTTTAATAGTTATCTATTGACTTAAAACAAAGAGGATTCCAAAATTCATCATTTGCCAGAATGTTTTCTGACGGTGAACGCTTGTTTTGGTTTGACTCTGTCAAACCAGTTTCTAATTTTGATTTAAATTATAAATCTAAAACCTCAGTTAACAACTTTCGAAAGTTCATTGTTATCTGCAACTACCCAACCAAGCCCAAGTGATTCCATCTTTTTTAGTGATGGGTGTCCTGTCTCCACATCCCAATCGCATAAGCGGTAGTAATCTTCCAAAGCAGCTTCCCATTCTTCCTCATTTAAAACATAACCATCAGACCTGCCGCCTTTAAGAGGCCGTTTAAACATCTTTTTCGGAAGAGTGTCTGATTCTCTGCCTACGCCTTCTCTTGAATTAAAAGCCCTTAACATGTTGAGGCGGCGCTCACCAACTTCCAGAATCTCTTCCATATCTACATTCCAGCCCATTACAGCATTAATTGCTTGGACCAATTGTTCAGGCGTATAAAGCTGAAAGGAGGCTCCAAAAATAAATGCGCAAACTGAGATACTGTCCACCGCACTGGACAAATGCTGAGTGATCATTGCAAAGCGCATCATTTCCTTGTTAAGTGCCAATTTCTCCTGTGGATTAGTCAGTCCGATTTCCTTCATACGTTCCGGATAAGCTTTGTAACCAGGATCATGTTCACTGGACTCATGATCAGCCCCAAACGGATTTGCCGCATAAATAACGCTCAAGCTGCGTTTTACCTGGGGCATATGTGCAGGAGCTTCCTGACCCTTACTAGTAATTAAGTATTCTTCAGTTCCGCGACCAATGATTTCTGCAGCTTTCTTCGAGCCTTCCGCTAGAATCTCTCCGAAACCTTCGCGCTTGGCTATCATTTCGGTAATTTTTACCATTGCTTCAGCATTTCCATATTTCAGTTCGATACCGCCTGTATCTTTCATGGTTAATTTACCTTCTTCCCAGCACTCCATGGCCCATGCTATTGTGGCCCCGCAGGAAATGGTATCCATTCCATACATGTTGCACAGTGCATTCGCATGAATAATCGCATCCATGTCACTGATTCCGCAATAACTTCCAAAAGTGGCAAGGGTTTCATATTCCGGACCACCGTATTTAGCTTCTGTTTTAAATGGACCTTCATCGATTTGCGCAACACGCTTGCATTTGATTGAACAGCTGAAACAAGTATCCCTGCCAAAACGATTTTGGTCATCTTTTTCATGACCTCTTAGATGCTCATTGTAAAGTTTGTGGCCATCAATTTCTTCATGTTTATCAAAGTTTCCGCTGTTGAAATTATAAGTTGGCAATCCTCCGGCTCTATGTTGTGGAGAACATACACCTGGAGTCCCATATTTGCCAAAACCGTCCATGCCCGTTGGCTCCAAGTTAGCCTTGGCCAATTTCTGAAGTTCCTTAAATTTTTCCGGATTAGCAATAGCAGGTTTCATTTTCCCTCTGACTACAACTGCTTTGAGGTTTTTTGAACCCATCACTGCTCCCATTCCGGTACGTCCATTTGCGCGGTTACTCATACTGATCAGTGCAGAATATCGAACAAGGTTCTCTCCTGCAGGTCCAATCTGCAGGACTTCAATTCTCTTATCATCCAGTTCTTCTTTAAGTTTATCCTCAGCGTCCCCTGTTGTAAGCCCCCACAAATGGCTAGCGTCGCACAGTTCCGCCTCTCCGTGATGCAACCAAAGATATACCGGTTTTGGAGACCTGCCTTTGATAATTACTGCATCAAATCCAGAAAATTTCATTTCAGCAGGAAAGTAACCGCCACCTTGTGCGTCTCCAATACAACCTGTAAGTGGTGATTTTGCTACGGAAGTTAAGCGACTTTGTCCGGAAATTGGTGTTCCTGTTAAGATTCCTGTGCATAAAGCAAGGACATTATCCGGACTGAAGGGATCAACTCCTACTGGGGTTTCTTTAAGAACATAGTGCATTCCCATCGCACTACCTCCCATATAAGTGCGGTAAAACTGTTCATTTGGTTCTTCAATTTCCAGCTCACTTTTTGATAAGTTTACATGCAATATTTTCCCTGTGTAACCGTAAGACATATTTCTATCCTGATTGATTTTGTAAATTAGTTGCTAACCTCCACTTACAACAGTGAACACAAGTCCATCATCATCTTCACTGAGAACGTGGTCAAGTCCTTTTTCTTCATCTCCATTGACAGCAACAACAACCTTCCGTTTGATTTGAAGTTTGTCCAACAAATCGGCAATGGTAGAATCATTATTCAGTGTAAGCGTTGCTTTACCTTTTTCCGAATCCGGCAGAAAATCCACCAGAGGTCCCATTAATTCCAG
>JAKUUF010000161.1 GCA_022448705.1 SAR324 cluster bacterium
CCATCGAAAATACAAAGAAAAAGACTACCTCTGCAATTAGAACAGCTTTAATTTGTTTGAACTCTCAAAAAAATACCGTTTAAGATTAAAAAAAAAAATAATTTTTTGTTGACAAGATGTAGACGCAGGAGTAGTATCTGGCTACTGGTGAGATTTTGTTAATAATATCAGTAACTTGTTAGTAAGATCTAAATTTATTTAGTATCATAATAAATTAATTATTATTATTATATGCTAATAATTAATTTAATTTTTTCTGTTACTGAATATTTTGGTCTTTAATATTTCATAGGGTAAAAACCATGATTGAAGGAAGAATAAGTCAACTAGATCTTGAGAACCGTTCCGCAGTGGTTGTTGAAGAAAACGGCAACCAGATTCAGGTGAATTTCGCCTTGCGCACCAATGTAGAGGTTATCGAGGATGAGACTGTAGGCCTGATGGGGGGAGAATTGGAGGACCTGGAAGAAGGTTATTATGTTGAGATTGAGGTTGCTTCAAAAAATGACGATGGAAGCATAATCTGCGACTCCATTGCATGCGTTAGTTAAAGATAAAGAAATTGAGAATACAGCTTAATGCTGAGTTAGATACTGGACGTCATAATATTCCTTTGCTGTATACAGCAGTGAGGATTAAACATGGCCGGCTTGGCCAATAATAATGAACACTTTCTGAATCATAAGGAGATTGAGATATGGAGAAGCAAAAAGGTTCAAATAGAAGGAGCTTTCTTCGCGGAGCACTTGTAGCTGCGGGAGCAACTTCGGCTACAATACTGACAGCAGGTACGGCCGTTGGTAAAGCAGGAAAAATTGCTTCAGACAAATCCGCTGGTCCTATATTGTACCGGCGAACCGAAGAGTCTGAGCGATATTATAAAACTCTATACACCTGAAAGGAGGATTCATGAAACTGACCAGAGTAACAGAAAACGGCGGGCAGTACCCAAATCCTGCTTTGATTGATAGTCAAAAACCAGGAGTAAGCCGACGTGGATTTATCACCGCAACCGGAATGGGGGTTGGACTTGCGGCAGTGGGACCATCACTGGTGATGGAAGCAAAAGCTTCTACCACAAGAGTCAAAGACCCTCGTAAGCTGGAGCAAGTCAAAACCATATGTGGGAACTGTGCAGTAGGCTGTGGTTTTATTGCAGAGGTTCAAAATGACACATGGGTAAGTGTAGAGCCATGGTTCGAGCATCCTATTAATCAGGGTAGCCTTTGTTCTAAAGGTGCAGCAGCCAGAGAGCATGTTATCAGCGAGAAACGTCTCAAGTCCCCAATGAAATTGGATGGCGGAAAATGGAAACGTATCAGCTGGGACACAGCTATGAGCGAAATTTCTGCTAAGTTGCAGGATATACGCAAAAAGCATGGACCGGATGCCCTCATGATCCTGGGATCGGCTCATCATAACAACGAAACTTCATATGCGCTGCGCAAGTTTGCGGCATTCTGGGGGAGTAACAATATTGACCACCAGGCTCGAATTTGCCACTCCACCACTGTGGCCGGGATTGCTAATACCTGGGGTTACGGAGCAATGACAAACTCCATGAACGATATAAGAAACAGTCAGTGTGTTTTTATTATTGGAGAAAATGTCTGCACCTCGCACCCTATTGCTATGCAGCATATTCTAACAGCGAAAGAGGAGAACAAAGCGCAAATCATTGTTGCTGACCCAAGATTTACTCAAACAGCAGCATTTGCTAATAAATTTGTTCGATTTCGTTCAGGTACGGATGTGGCCTTAATCTATGGCCTCATTAATGTTATCTTGGAAAATGGCTGGGAAGACAAAAGCATGATCAATGACCGTACTTATGGATTCAGTGACTTGAAAAAAGAACTGAAGCGCTATGATCTTGAGACTGTTTCTGACATTACAGGGGTGCCTGTTAAAGATATAGTGCATTCAGCTCGGCTGATGGCAGAGAACCGACCAGGCACACTCATATGGGCCATGGGCGGAACTCAGCATGCTAATGGTACCTCAAACACACGATCATACGCCGCTCTGCAATTAGTACTGGGTAACATGGGCAAGGTTGGAGGTGGTTGTAATATATTCCGTGGACACGATAATGTCCAGGGAGCCACAGATCTTGGTGTGTTATCAAATACTCTTCCTGGTTACTATGGTCTGGGTGTTAACACTGCATACAAGCATTGGTCAAATGTTTGGGGTGTAGAACACAACTGGATGAAATCACGGTTTAAGGATGAGAAGATAATGGGTAAGAAAGGATTCACAGTGGCACGCTGGTACGAGGGTGTACTGATGGATCCAAAGGAGCTTGGACAGGATGTTAATGTCCATGCGGCCTTCTACTGGCGACACTCCTGCAACCGTCAGGCACAAATGGACCGGAGCAAGACTGCTCTGGACAAAGTGGAGTTGCTGGTAGATATAGACCCATTTGTAACAACTA
>JAKUUF010000162.1 GCA_022448705.1 SAR324 cluster bacterium
TGTCTATTTAAGGTTTTTTTAATGGCCCCTTGAGTCTTCAGGAAGAACTCCTTTCAGCAATGTTTCAATTTCATCGCTGTGATCAAAACCAGAATCATATTTAAATATTAACTGAGGTGTGTTGCGTGTTTTCAAAACCTGACCCAGCTTCTGGCTTAAAAATCCTGATGCATTGTTTAATGATTTGATTAAATCATCGTGTCCTTCCGGTGGAAATATAGATACAAAAACTTTTGCAAATGACAGATTACCAGACGCTTCAACCCGGCTTATGGTCACATTACTAAACCGTGGATCATTGCTTTCAAAGAGCAGTACTTCCGAAAGACGTCTATGTACCAATGAGCTGAGGTTTGTTTTTCCTGATTTATTCATTTTTTCTTATTATAATTTTGCGCTCTCTTCAATTTGTTCATACGCCTCTACAATATCACCATTTTCAATTTCAGAAAATTCCAGCACCAAGCCGCACTCATAATTTTGTAAAACTTCCTGAACATCGTCTTTAAAACGTTTTAATGAAATAATGGAACCCTCAAAGATGTTTTTTTCATTACGAAGCACACGAATCATACAATTCCGGTACATCTTGCCGTCTGTAACAAGACCTCCGACTACCATGCCATTTTTCCCGGAAGAGAATACCTCTCGGATTTCCAGATGACCCACAATTTCCTCACGAATTTCAGGTTCAAGGAGACCTTCCATTGCAGCTTTGATGTCATCCAATGCGTTATAAATTACATCGTAAAGCCTTACATCAACTCCTTCATTTGCGCGAATTTCTCTGGCTTTTGCATCCATTTGTACGTTGAATCCAACAATAATTGCGTCTGATGCAGATGCTAATGTAATATCTGTTTCTGTAACGTTGCCCACTGCACAAAGTAGGAAGCGCGGAGAAATCCGTTCATCGCCAATTTGTTCTATTGATGTCTTCAGTGCTTCAACTGAACCTTGTACATCGCCTTTTAAAATAAGGCGAAGCTCTGTTGCTTCTCCTTCTTCTATTTTGTTGAAAAGATTGTCCAGACTTGTTTTTTGCTGTTCACGAATTGTTTCTGCTCTAAGTTTGTATTCATGTTCCTCTGCAATAAGACGAGCATTTTTTTCATCATCAAGAACTACAAACAATTCTCCTACCTCAGGCACATTGCTTAATCCTGATATTTCAACTGGTATTGAAGGTCCAGCTTCAACCAATGGGACACCGCTTTCATTGAACATAGCCCTAATTCTTCCGTGAATACTTCCCATAACGAAAAAATCACCTATCTTGATTGTTCCTCGCTGAACCAGAACTGTACCTACAGGGCCCTGTCCTTTGCGTACCCTTGATTCAATAATAGTTCCCCGAGCAGAGCCTTTTGGAGTAGACTTAAGTTCCAGAATTTCAGCCTGTAAATGTATCATTTCCAGTAGCTCATCTATTCCTTCTCCTGTTTTAGCAGAAACCTTGACGAAAATGTTACTGCCTCCCAAATCTTCCGGGATCAGTTCGTGGGCCAGTAGTTCCTGTTGGATTCTCATAGGATCCGATTCTGGTCGATCAATCTTGTTAACAGCAACTATGATTGGTACGTCTGCTGCGCGAGCATGCTGAATTGCTTCAATTGTTTGGGGTTGAACTTTATCGTCTGCAGCAACAACCAGAACAACTATATCAGTTATGTTAGCACCTCTGGCCCGCATTGAAGTAAATGCTTCGTGTCCTGGTGTATCTAGAAATGTGATACTATTCCCACCTACTTTCAGATGATATGCACCAATATGCTGTGTTATACCGCCTGCTTCTCCTGATGCAATTCGAGTCTCACGAATTTTATCAAGCAGCGACGTCTTACCGTGGTCTACATGTCCCATGATTGTTACAATTGGAGCACGTGATTCAAGTTGAGAAACATCCAGTTCTTCCTCTTTCAAAAGATCAGATAACTCAAAAGTTTCTACTTCAACTGTGATGTCAAAATCAGCGGCAATAAGTTCAGCAGTTTCACCGGTGATTGTTTGGTTGATGGTTGCCATTATGCCTAACGACATCAGTTTTTTTAATATTTCCGGAACTTTAATACCTATCAATCCCGCAAGTTCTGCTACTCCAACTTGATTACCTATGCGTATACTTTTCTTTCTAGGATTGAAAACATGTTTTGGCTGGTCAGTCTCAGGTGTTTCCCCCTGGACTTATACACTGAGCTGATCTTTCAGGACGGCTTTCTTTTGGCGGCGTGGTCTTCTTTCACGAATATTCACGTAGTCCCTTTGTCCTCCTCCACCTCTTCGTCGCATCTCTTCATTTGTGCGCCGAAGATTTTTTCTTTTTGCTGGCAACTCATTTTCTTCAGTATGTGGGTGTTTAAATACATACTTGGTTTTTTTTGATTTTATTTCAGGCTTGGATGGGTCTGAGTCATCTTTAATTGT
>JAKUUF010000163.1 GCA_022448705.1 SAR324 cluster bacterium
AGGCTTCCGTACTGAAAGGATGGTCTCCCGCGAAACCCTGGTATCCGCGATACCGCCAACAAGCAAGAAGAAATAATTTTTGGCTGTTCCTGGACGCAAGCAGGTCCACGGGAGTAATCAGCAATGAGTTTTCTACACGATTTCTGGCTTCAGTACGAAATGCTGTACTTATGCTTGGATCAAAAACTTTCAGCAGCCGTTTTCATGTATTGGTGCTTCAAAACGGTCAGGTACGATGGTGGATCAAGCGTGGAACAGCACAGGCGATTCGGAAAACATTAAAGCAGCTGAATGAAGCCTCAGGAAAAAGTCATTTGACCCAGGCCCTGAACCAACTTTGCAATGCAATCCAAAAACAAGGAGTTTTATCAGGCGATCGTGTTCTGCTTTGCACTGATGGAATGCTTAGCCCCGAGAGAGGAAAAAGCGTTTCTGAAAGTAAAAAACGATTCCGCAAAGCCCTGCTGAATCTATCCCAAAGAATCCAGGCCGCACTCTGGTTGCATCCTCGTTTAAAGCGGGGAATGCGGCACTTATTACCACAACTGGCGGAAGGAACTTCAGTAAGGCTACTTGCTCTGGACTGAGATGTAAGTCGTGTCGGGAAGTGTAAACAAAGGTATTATTGTTGCCGGCATGCACAGCAGCTCAGGAAAAACTGCTGTTACGTCCTTGGTTCTGGCTGCAATGCACAAAAGGGGCTTATCAATTCAGCCTTTCAAAATTGGACCGGATTACATTGATCCTGGTTACCATCTGCATTACTCAGCAAAAAATTCTGTAAATCTGGATCCGTGGATTATGGGGCAGGATCACGTTGTTCAAGCCGCCCGGCAGTTTACGAAAAATTCATTAGGTATTGCGGAAGGTGTGATGGGACTATTTGACGGATCTGATCCTGAAACTGACGTCGGCAGCACGATGGAAATAGCACGCTGGCTCGGATGGCAGATATTGCTTGTTGTTCCTTGTCAAAATGCCGGGCGCTCAATTACGGCTGCAATTCAGGGCTTTGTAAGAGAAGCAGGCGGTGCAAAACATTTTATAGGGATTATTCTGAATCAAGCAAACAGTGAAAGTCATGTGGAATATCTACGCAAAGCCTGTAAATCACTGGAAATTCCGTTTTTGGGAGCATTGCCTGAAATTCCTGCGCTGAGTTGGCCGGAGCGTCATTTAGGTTTGCAGCCAGGATTGGAACAAAAACTTCCTGAACCTGAACTGCTGGCAGAATTGGCGGAAAAGCACTTGGAGATTGATCTGCTTTATAAAAAATTTCCTTTTCCGAATCCGGAAAAAAATAGTGAGGTACAAATTAATCAACAGTTTCGAAAACGAATTGCTGTGGCACAGGATGAAGCATTTCATTTTTATTATTACGCAAACCTGGAATGGCTACGCCAAAAAGGAGCGGAAGTAGTTCCCTTTTCTCCATTGAAGGATAGACAAATTCCGGAAAATGTAGACGGGCTGATTTTAGGGGGCGGTTTTCCTGAAGTATTTGCAGAGGAAATGTCTGCGAATAAAAGCATGCTGGATTCTCTGAAAACATCCGTGGAGTCCGGGCTACCATGTTACGCGGAATGCGGAGGATTAATGGTCATGGCCGAAGGATTGAAACTGCTATCCGGAAAATCATTTCCCATGGCCGGGATTGTTCCGGGATTTGTAGAAATGACAAAGCAGCTTCAACATTTTGGTTATTGCAAAGTTGAATCGCCCAATTTTGGAGAAATCCGAGGACATGAATTTCATTATTCTCACTGGACGGATGAGTCTAAACAGGCTAATCTTTGGGAAGTTACACGTCACTCAACTGGGTCATCACGCAGGGAGGGTTACCGCACTTCGAATTTACATGCCTCCTATGTCCATCTCTATTTTCCTCAAGCCTCATCTTTGATTCATGAAATTTTTAATTTGTTCCCGGATGAGAAGGAAGGGGGACTGATTGGCTAATCTTTTGAAAAAAAGTTAGGGAGCACTTAAAAAATTTTTGATCGAACAAAAAAATATTCCCCAATGCTTTGCAGTGGAACAAATTTAAGCAGGGGGGAACTATGTTTAGTTTTTTTGAAGTGAGAAATCATCCAGATTATTTTTTTACTTGCCAATTAATCTAGTAAATTTATACTTGATCCTCACAAGGGTTATCGCAAGGATAGAAAGGCCATCATCCTTGCGGAAAAAAGGGAATCCCGTGAGAATCGGGAACTATCCTCGTAACTGTAATTGAAAAAAATAAAAGCAACAGCCACTGAAAACAATTAGGAAGCATGTTTTTGGGAAGGCGCTTTCATTCACTTTCATGAGTCAGGAGACCTGCCTTGATTTATCCAAGCAGACTATTCGAGGCAAATGGTGATTGGAATCAACAGCTTGCTGTGATGCCATCCTCAGTGTTATAGAGATTGCTG
>JAKUUF010000164.1 GCA_022448705.1 SAR324 cluster bacterium
TCTACATGGATGAATCAGGGGGAGATATGGAAGAGACCGCTAAAAACTTCCTATCCAGTTCTAACATCTGGGAAAGCTGGGTGCCTGCCAATGTGGCAACAAAAGTTAAAGCAGCACTATAAAAAAAGCTGTATAAATATAGGATCTAAACCTTGAAACCAAGAGCCCGTGCCTGGGCTCTTGGGATTTTTATTACTTATGAAAACTAACTGGAAATATTGGATTCCTGTTTATTTCGTTGGTTTAAGTTTTCTGGTTGCTGTCAGCTATCATTTTGCAAAACCACGTTATAAGCCTGAAAATATTTCAGATCTTCTAAGCGATTTTTCCTGGCTTGGAAACTGGCCCAAATGGCTTGATTTCCCTTTAATGCAGCCTCTTAACGCCGGTTTTGAATGGCTAATAGTAGAGTTTGGGATGTTCTTTGAGGGTATTAACAACTTCTTGCTGGGTCTTTATACCATGATGAAGGATGCCCTGGTGGGATTGCCTTGGCCACTTGTAGTTGCAATTGTCATCATTCTAACCTTTTTTGCCAGCGGTAAGAAAATGGGCACAACCGTCATGGTTGGATTTTGTACATTTTTCATCGGCTTCCTCAGTCCCAGGTACTGGGACAAGTGCATCATGACTACCTGTATCGTCCTCATCGGAATTTTTCTTTGCCTGGTGGTCGGAATTCCTATCGGAATTGCGATGGCAAGGAATCCGAAGGTAAGAAAAGCTATATTGCCAATACTTGACCTGATGCAGACTATTCCCAGTTTCTGCTATTTGATTCCTGGAATATTATTGTTTGGATTGGGAGCAGTCCCAGCTATTTTTGCTATTTTTGTTTACGCAGCTCCCCCGCTTATCAGATTGACTGACCTCGGCATCCGGCTAGTCGACAAAGAAGTTGTTGAGGCAGCAGATGCTTTTGGTGCCAGTAAGAAACAGAAACTCTGGGGAGTACAAATACCTCTTGCCCTTCCAAACATCATGCAGGGAGTCAATCAGGCCGTGATGATGGCACTTGCAATGGTTGTGATTGCCTCAATGATAGGAACCAGGGGCATTGGAGATGAAGTCCTGCTGGGATTGCAGCAGCTCAACGTGGGTATGGCGACTGAAGCAGGAATAGCCATTGTACTGCTTGCAATAATTTTTGATCGCATCACCCAGGCCTATGGTGATAGAATTCAGGATAAGACCAGGCCAAAGAAAATGAAGAAGGTATAATGCCGAAGATCGAGCTCAAGAACGTCTACAAAATCTTTGGAGAAGACCCTCAAAGTGTTCTGCCACTGGTGCAGAACGGGGCAACAAAAGAAGAAATCCTGGAAGAAACTGATCATACTGTAGGGCTTGATAACGTTTCTATCAGCGTTGAAGAAGGAGAAACTTTCGTTTGTATGGGGCTGTCCGGTTCAGGTAAATCAACTCTTATCCGACATATTAATAGGTTGATTGACCCAACAGAGGGTGAGGTTCTGGTTGACGGTGTAAATGTGCTCGAATTCAACGAGTCTGAGTTGCTCGAATTACGACGCCATAAAATGAGCATGGTGTTCCAGAGCTTTGGACTTTTTCCGCATAAGACTGTGATTCAGAATGTTGCCTACGGCCTTGAAGTACAGGACAAGCCGTTGGAAGAGAGGACCAGAATTTCTGAAGAGCAAATCAAGGCGGTAGGGCTTAATGGGTTCGAGCACCAGTATCCAAGTGAATTATCAGGGGGTATGCAGCAGCGGGTGGGGCTAGCACGTGCATTGGCAACTAACCCTGGTATATTACTAATGGACGAAGCTTTCAGCGCGCTGGATCCACTTATCCGCAACGACATGCAGGAACAGTTGGTGGAACTGCAGTCAAAGCTACACAAGACCATTGTCTTCATCACACACGACCTGGACGAATCACTGAAGCTGGGTGATCATATTGGTATTCTCAATGGAGGCAGGTTGGTACAGGTGGGTAAGCCAGAAGAAATAATTATGAATCCTGCTGACGATTACGTTGCTGCATTTGTTAAGGACGTAAACAGGGCAAAAGTAATGCGTGCAAAGACCATAATGTTGAGTGCAGAGCAAAATCCCCTGAATGGAAAGAAATCAGCTGAAACACTTAAAGTAAATGAAAATAGTTTTGTGGAGGAGTTTCTGCCCATTGTACTTGAACAGCATTCCTTAGTTGAAGTAATTGACAAGCAGGGCAATACCATGGGCTTCATCACTGAAAAAGAGATTGCAAAGTCACTTTCCAAATCATAGCAGGCATCTTTGTAATACACCTGCATTAAGTAAACACTTTGACAATGAGGTATTTGAATTTGGATTTTGCGATAAAAATGAAGTTTGGCATTATGCTTGGAAACACTTGAATTTTAATGCTTTAGCTCGAACTTAACTGGTTGTTCCTAAAAAGTGGGT
>JAKUUF010000165.1 GCA_022448705.1 SAR324 cluster bacterium
TGAGCATCATAAACAAGGTCAAATTTTTCTTTGTGCAATTTTTTTATTAAATTATTTAGGTCACTGTAAGTTTCTTTTTTTTTATGCCAAATGAAATGATCTATGTGAGGGTTATTGTTCAATACTGAACCAGTTCCGGAAGAGGTTAACAAAGTAATTTCAGCATCCGGAAAAACGCGTTTTATTTCCCTGAAAATAGGTCTAGTCAAGACCAAGTCGCCTAATGCGCTGAACCGAATTATTAGAATTTTTTTTGGTTTAAACAACTCGCCTTTTGCAAAAAAATTAAGTTTTCATGGTGTTTGCATTGTATCCTATTCAAACATATTCAGCTAATATTCAACAGAACTCAAACCTGAAGAATGAATGTAAACAGCACAGATATTAATTTTCATCTGAAAAATCAGCGATCAGGTAGCAAACAGTCATTTTCTGAATCTGACATTCAGGGACTTTCATTTCAGAATATTCGCAGTTTTCGACACAATTTTGAAAAAGGAATCACAACAATGCGCTCTTTCTTGGGAGATGAGCAACATCAGACAATGATTGTTGCAATGTATGAAGGAACAGAACAATTGCTAAATCAGAATGTATCAGAATTCGCAGTGTTGGAATATCTGGAAGGATTAAAATTGACAGCTAAGGAATTACGCCAACAGGGTGTTTACGGCGATCAGTTTCGTACTGCACTTATGGAACATTCTGCTTCAACTGTTCGTGAACTGCTGCACTCTTCCTGAATTTATCAGGTTCCGCTCACAACCATTTTATCAATTTTGAATGCCGGAGTGAGAATGGAGCTTCGTTCATCTACTTCATTCCCTACCATGCTTAAATTATTCAGCATTTCGGGAAAAGTTCCAGCAATTGTAAACTCATTTACTGATTCGGCTAGTTTCCCGTCACGAATCCATATCCCTTGTGCCCCACGAGAAAAATCCCCTGTGACAATATTTGCACCCTGACCGGACATGTAGGTTAAATATAAGCCGTTTTTCACACTGGCAATCAATTCCTCTTCAGGATACTCCCCAAGTTCAAGAATCAAATTGGAAATACCGCCCGAATGACCACTGGAAGTCATTCCCAGTTTATTGGCGGAATATGTTGAAAGCATGTAGTTTTTTAAAACACCTTTATCGATCAACACTAAAGGTTTTGCTTCAACCCCTTCACTGTCGAAATGACGACTGCCCAATTTGCCCGGAAGAAGAGGATTATCAATCAAATTGATTTTAGAATCTGCAATTGATTCATTCAGACGGTTCAGTAAAAAGGACTGCTTGCGAAAAAGGTTTTCTCCCATGAGCGCGGATGCGATTTTTCCAAAAAAACTTTGTGCCATTTCTGAACTGAAAATGACAGGAACTTCCTGGCTTGCAGGTTTTACTGCACCAAGTTTTCGCAAGGTTCGATGGCAGGCTTTATCCACTATTTCTTTAGCTGGTGTTAAATTTTTGTGAAATCTTGTTGCGCTATACCAGCCGTCTGTTTGCTTTCGTCCTGTATTTTTGGTATCCCCGTTTTCATTAGAAGCTGACTGTACATCATCTGCAACCATTGAAACACCAATACTAAATAAAGTTTTTGTCTCTCCTTCCAGAAAACCATTTGAGTCTGCATGCACAATGTGAGAAATACTGTCTGAATAAAATGTTTGCTCTGTCCTCAGTCTCTTATCTGAATTGAAGGTCAACTGTTCCAAATCAAATGAAAATTTAATTTTTTCTTCAGAAGTTATTTTGTCAAAATCAGGATCTAGAAATTCCAGGTTACCTGGTGCCCGACCCTGTATCTTTGGGTCCGGCAGACTGTAAAATTCGTCTTCGCCCATGTAAGGAAGAGTATCTATTGTTGAACGAATTAAAGGAGCTAAAGTTTCTAAACGTAAATCATTAGAGGATACAGTTGACCGGCGTTTTTTGATGGAGATTGTAAGGTGCACACCGGACGAGACAGATTCTTGAAGGGATTCTATTTTTTTTTCTCGAACATCTACCTGAAAAGAAGTTGAGTTTGCAAGGGAAACAGATGCCTTGTCAGCACCATATTGATGAGCTAGGTCAACAATATCCTTAGCAATGTTTTTATGTTTATCTAACATTATCAGTTATTTATATTTAAATATTTTCGGTAAAGTTCGTACATTAATTGTCTGCAATTCTAAATATAATTCTACAGCGAATATGAAGACAGGAAAAGAAGTTGACTTGATTTGTATAATGAGAGTTCATTAATCTATATTATGAATTCGCCTCTCACAATTCATAGATTATATTTTACCTCTGATCCCATAGTTTAACTGGATAAAATAGGGGATTCCTAATCCCTAGCTCCGCGTTCGAGTCGCGGTGGGAGCACCATTAAATAT
>JAKUUF010000166.1 GCA_022448705.1 SAR324 cluster bacterium
ATGGTGGAGTAATGATGGGCAGTAGGGATGCCGTGCGAACGAATCCCTTGGCCTGCATCCCTGTTCGTGTAACCAGTAGAGCGAACGCCAAACCAAGCAAAGTAGTTGATGCCCCAACCAATACTCCCATCAATAGAGAGTTCCAGGCAACTCCACAACTTAGATCACTGCTTAAGCAGTCCAGTCCCCAGATGCTGTGCGAAATGATTTTTTCCAGAAACAAAGAGAATACATAGTTTCCTTCGTCATCCTGAAGTGCATTGATCAGGATACGTCCTACCGGGAAAAAAACAAAAGTGGTAACAAGAACAACACAAAATCCTATTGAACCACAAACAAACTCATCTCCCTTGATCGCACCTCTTGCAGCCAATCCCTGTGTGAACATGAACATGAATCCGCAGCAGACAAGCAGAGCCCCATATCCCATCCCGATTTGTGTTTGTTCCGTTGGTCCAAACACTTGTCCAAGAAACTCCCAGCCCCAACCATGAAGCCCAAGAATAAAGCCCTGTGAAAGAGTGAAGACAAAGCCTAATCCTCCGCAGAATAACAAAGTAAGAGCGTAACGTGAATCAGACCTGGGAAAGTTTAATATGCTCAGCGGAATTAACAGGGCTAGGGCTACAGGCCAGAGCCACCACCGCTGGTGCATAGTAATTTGAAGGATTCCTGGGGAGTACTCATCAAATGTTGGATATCCGTCCGTAACCCAGATAAAACTCCAGAAGCCGTCGTAAGCGGCGTACCATGGCAGAATGAGAAATCCGACCCAGGATATTCCGAGCCATATCTTTAAGGTGAGGTTATCTTTACTAAAGATCCCCGGAAATCCAAGAGTGGCTTCCGGGGAGATTGAAGGTGAGGTCACCGAGGCAGAACCTTAACTTCTGCGTCCCACTTTTTCAGCAGGCGGGTACGCTCAGCCTTGGAACCATATAAGGCGTGGTTGTAGTCTATCAGTTTGATGCTGCTGACATCTGGTGCTTCCGGAGGGCTGACAGCATTTTTATTGGAAGGTACCTGGTATGACTTCACCTGTGCTGCCATGCTCTGCACATCTGCAGTTAATGCGAAATCAATGAATTTCTTTGCGCTATCTAGATTACGAGCACCCTTGATGATGCTGGCTGAACCTATTTCATATCCTGTCCCTTCACAAGGAGCTACCGCCTCAATGGGAAAGCCTTTGACAGCTTGCTTCACAGCACCATGAACAAAGACCACTCCGATTGTAATCTCGCCACGGGCAGAAGCTTTTATTCCAGCAGATCCTGATTTTGTATATTGGCTGATGTTTCTGTGCAAACCCTTCATGTAATTAAATCCCCCATCTTCCCCGAAGAGTTGTACCATTGAAGCTAAAGTCGTATAGGCAGTTCCCGAAGTACTGGGGTAAGCCATCATTATCTCATCTTTGTAGGCAGAATGCAGCAAATCGTTCCAGCACTTTGGTACAGGCATTCCTTTCTTAGCTAAAAGTTCCTTGTTGTAGCCATAGCCCAATGCGCCCAGATAAATGCCCACGGTTTTCCCTCCGGTAGCCTTGTGTGGTGTAATTGCCCAGTCGTGCAGTTCTTTCAACTTAGGCGAATTGTATGGCTGTGATAGACCTTCTTCTGCAGCCTGTAGGTGCGGGTCTCCAGTTCCGCCCCACCATACATCACCCTTGGGATTTGATTTCTCTGCACGAATCTTTGTCAGGGTCTCCCCTGAACTTGCTCTTGTCATCGCAACTCTAATGCCGGTGCGCTTCTCAAATTCTTTTTTCATAAGCTCACACCACGGAATATCTGTACTGCAATAATATGTCAGCCTTCCCGCCGAAAAAGCCGGGAGAGCTATCAGTACAAATAACAATGAAAAGAACATCATGCGAAAAAGTTTCATAATTCCTCCAATTTAAAGTTACAAAAAAATGGAAATCTCACCATTAAGATATCCAAGTTGATGAATCGTAAATTTTCTAGAAAATAATGTCAATTAATTAATAAACTTTAATAAATTTTACTAAAAAATATAGTATTTTAGATACGAGATTATTAAAGAGAATTTACAAAACAATCGGTTTTTCTATTTTCTGAAATGCCCCGGTTGAAACTTTGGAGACTGGGACTTTAATTTCCAAGAGGTTGTAAGGATAAATGCATACGAATGGGTTTTTCAAAAAAAGTAAATGTCCACGAACCATTGAATACGCTGGTGGCCAGAGGTGGAATTGAACCACCGACACACGGATTTTCAGTCCTCTGGCCCATAGTAATATCAGTGACTTAACCCCAAATCCCGTGAGTACAATTGCGTACAAATGGTTAATTTTCGTACAAAATTAGTACAAAATCTAACACTGGATTTACTACGCAGTTATAACC
>JAKUUF010000167.1 GCA_022448705.1 SAR324 cluster bacterium
AATCCATTCTGTACAACAGATACAATGCCTGCAAAGCATTCCTGTGGTACTTCATTACCTGTATACCTGACGGTTAAACCACCGATATCCTCCTGATTTTCGGGAACTGTTAAGAACTGTCCATGTCCAATGCACTTTATGCCGTTGATTGTTCCCATTACATTGCATCCTGGCGTTGCGGGTGTTAATTTTTCACTTTCTGAAGAAATAACTCCCGCTGTAGAACTTGATGCACTGAATTTATAGTCACTTCCGTATTGTAAGTGACTGATATGCAAAATATTATCTGCATTCCTTACTATTTCCAGTGGCATCTCTCTTTCGGAAATCCAGTTAGCAAGATAGTTTAAAGTGTCATCAACACTATCCCCTTTTTTAGCAACAAATCTGTTTTCATTTCCGCCTTCTTCTATGGTAAGCAGTTCCTGATTATCAACCATATGCTGGCTAAATGGTATCTGCCCGCAAAGTTCAGATCTTTTTGCTTGTTGCGTCACATAGATTTCATAACCTTTAAGCGGAGATGTCTTTGAATCTGGAAGCATATCAATAAATTCCAGATGTTCACCGTTTACAACTCCACGTACCCCGTGGCTGCCGTCAAGCAGTGGTTTATGCCTGTAACTGGTTTCATCTGCTACTTTGTTAATTTGTTCGAGCAATTCTTCCAGTTCATGCTGGTCTGCTTCTCTCATTGCGGAATTGCATGATGTTTCATTACTCACAATTAACAGAAGCTCATTTATCTCAAATAATGTGTTTTCAACTTCTATCAAGGCTTTTCCTGCAGTTTGAGCAATGCTCATTTGTTCCTCCACATTAGTAAGTTCTCCCTGTATTTCTGCAGACAAAAGTCTGAATTCTTCATTTTTAATATTTTGTGCAGTGTTTTGATCTTTAACCGGTGTTTTTAGTACCTGTTTTTTATTTTCCCTCTTATTATCTTTATCCTGATGGTACATGGCATTTCTAAATGCTCCCTGATCACCTAATGATTTAGTAGTTGGACCAAAGTTTGTTTTAATATTTATAGACATAATCCCTCTTCTAATTAAACATTCCTATTTGATAGAAACGACATGTTTAAAACACGTCGTTTCTATATCCAAGGACGAAACATATAGTTAAGTAAATACTTAACTTGAAAATGATTCACAAAATTG
Organism: SAR324 cluster bacterium; assembly: GCA_022448705.1. GTDB lineage: Bacteria > SAR324 > SAR324 > SAR324 > NAC60-12 > Arctic96AD-7. Next base: position 1,164 of record JAKUUF010000167.1, read on the forward strand.
CTGTAATTGACACAGCAGATTTGAAAATCATTTTATTTTTTAAGCAATCGGCAAGGCTCAAGAAACAAGATAAGGGCTAGGCTCAGGACCTTTAACCTTAAATCGTGAATCTTGAACCTTGAACCGAAAACTTTTTTTAAGCAGCTTTACTGATCAGCTGCAGTACTGATTTTGGGATCTGGTTGGCTTGAGCCGCCATCGCGGTACCTGAAGCGACCATAATCTGATTTTTCGTAAAGTCACTCATTTCAGCTGCCATATCAGAATCTCGTATAACTGATTCTGCATTCATTAGGTTTTCACCGGAAACTCGAAGATTCCTAAGGTTTGATTCCAAGGAATTCCTCTGGAATGAACCTATTTCTCCTCTCAGGACAGCAATTTCCTGAATCGCCTCGTCAATCATTTTAATTGAATCCTGGGCACTGTCACTGTTCGTAACGTCGATATCAGATAAACTGCTGAAACCGCTTTCGTTATCGACATCCCTCGCTAACTGCTCGGTTCGAAGATCACCAGCTGAAAAAGCAACTGTCTGTTTGTGATTTGGACCGATCTGAAACACAAGAGCATTTTGAGTAACATGTACATATCCCTCAACGTCAGCTCCCACTAAATCTTGATATGTTTGCTGAACTAATCTTTTGCCAACAACTCTGCCTTGTTCATCTTTGATATCAACAACCTTATTACCAAGTTCTTTGTCATATCTTACAATCAGGCCATCAGTTGGATGTCCTTTTGGGCCATACAGATACTGTCCTCGACCAAAAGCAATTTCGCCATCTATAGCTCCACTTACATCCTGACCGCCGCTGGACAGTTTTACTGTACCTGCCTGCTCACCAAATAATCCGGGAATATTTGTAGAAATTCCAAAATTGGGTTTGCTGCCATAATGTTGATGCCTTACTGTCAACATACCGGATTCATTGATATAGACATCCACATCAAGTCCGTTTTTGTCAGCTTTCTTCTGAAGTGCAACGGCAACTATATGAGCCATCCTTTTTTCGGTTGTTTCCCTTGTGAACGCCAAAGGATCTCTTTCATAGTTGTAGCGTAATTGTACAAGATAATCTTTCAGATGCTTTTCCGAGTTTGTGTCCATATTGAGAATTCTGTTATTTTCTTTAATCACAAACGATACTCCATTTCCTATTTCT
>JAKUUF010000168.1 GCA_022448705.1 SAR324 cluster bacterium
TTTTAAGCCTGACTGGTCTGAAACACTCTCTGAACCAACTCCAATTTAAGGTTTCAACCCTGCTGATTATACTTAAAGTCTCTGCTCAGAACTTTCCGTAACTATCCTCAAGTACCACCATAGGATGGCGCTGTGACATCTGGAACTTGATTAAAAGTTCACGTGCGATCATATCCCTGTCCTGCTGGTTATCAGGCAGATCCATGCCTTCAGGAACCGTGACCCAGCCATTTATATTTCGGTCGAATACTGCAGGACGGTCCCCTTCATAGCCCATATGTACATCCTCCAGCCAGTTCAAATCATCCCATTGCATGACTTCAAGGTACTTTTTTAGAAATGGAGTCAACCGGTCATAGTCAGGCACAAGATTTACATCGTAGCGATAGCCAATATGCTGACCTATCTCTTTTTCACGCTCGCTTCCCAGATCCTCTGGAATCAGTTTATCTTTTTTACTCATGTCATGAAAACCAAATTGAAGTTTTGGAAGTATATTTACTTTTTATTTATATAAATTATTAAAATTTAAAATTTAATAACGATGCATGTCTGGTCTTCCGACAGTATGCTGAGATCCTGCCAGAGGGACCTGGGCTAATGCTGATGCTTCCATTGTCAGAGCAGCAAGGTCTTCAGGTTCAAGTGAATGGACATTTGTTTTACCGCAGGCCCTTGCCATCATTTGACATTCAATTGCCAGGCAGTGCAGAAAGTTGTAAACACGTTCTGCTGCCTTATCCGGGTCGAGTCTCTTACGCAGCTCGGGATCCTGTGTTGCCACTCCTACGGGACAACGTCCAGTGTGGCAATGGTAGCAATATCCTGCTTCTACACCCATTTCTTTTTCGTAGTCGGCTTCAGGAATATCTTTATTGCAGTTTAAAGCCATCATTGCAGAATGGCCTATAGCCACTGCGTCTGCTCCAAGGGCAAGTGCTTTAGCTACATCTGCACCGTTTCGGATTCCACCTGCGTAAACCAGGGAGATCTCTCCTGTTTTACCTAAATCATCAAATGCCTTTCGAGCCTGTGTGATTGCTGCAATACCTGGAACACCGGTTTCTTCGGTGGCCAGATGAGGTCCGGCACCTGTTCCACCTTCCATTCCATCGATGTAAATGCTGTCCGGATGTGTTTTCAATGCCATACGTACATCATCATATACACGTGCCGCTCCAAGCTTCAGTTGAATTGGAATCTGGTGGTCGGTCGCCTCACGTATTTCCTGAATCTTAAGAGCCAGATCATCTGGACCAAGCCAATCGGGATGGCGCGCCGGCGATCTTTGATCAATACCGGCAGGCAATGAACGCATTTCAGCTACCTGGTCCGTTACTTTCTGACCCATCAAGTGTCCTCCCAATCCAACTTTACAACCTTGTCCAATAAAAAATTCACACGCATCAGCAAGACGCAGGTGATGAGGATTGAAGCCGTAACGTGACTGGATGCACTGATACAGCCATTTGGATGAATATCGACGCTCATCAGGTATCATGCCTCCTTCTCCGGAACAGGTTGCGGTGCCTGCCATGGTTGCCCCTCGAGCCAGTGCTGTTTTTGCCTCATAACTTAATGCACCGAAGCTCATGCCTGTAATATAGATCGGAATATCCAGCTCCAGTGGGCGTTTTGCCTTGGGCCCAATTACAGTTTTAGTCAGACATTTTTCACGATAACCTTCTATCACAAATCGTGTCAATGTTCCGGGCAGGAAAGTCAGATCATCCCAGGTAGGGATATTTTTGAAAAGGGAAAAGCCGCGCATACGGTATCGCCCCAATTCAGCTTTGATATGAATGTCGTCAATTACCTCGGGCTTGAAAATGAAACTCTTCCCAAGGTGGGATTTACTTCTTGCCATAATATTTTTTCGAAAAATTATTGTTAGAGCACTATTTTCTTTTCAGTCGGCTCAAGGTTGTCGTAATTCCACAGCTGTTTACCAGCTACAATTTTCTGCAAATTAGCAGCTCCATTTGGAGCTTTAAGACCGTATAACGTTAGCTTATTTTCAATCCAGGATGCTTCAAGGTCAGTCATTTCTCCAGGCACTGCGTCTACGCCTAATGAATTTATCTTTCCACCGACATATATGGTCCCATCATACATTGAATCACCTAAATTAGGTCCTGCGTCTCCAAGGATGATCATGCGACCGCGTTGCATCATGAAACCGGAAAGGGTTCCCGTACGTCCACCAACGATAATTGTACCGCCTTTCATATCTATGCCAGTGCGTGAACCAACATCACCTTTACAAACGTGGTCTCCTCAGCTAATTGCTGGTCCAA
>JAKUUF010000169.1 GCA_022448705.1 SAR324 cluster bacterium
TAGAAGAGTTTGCTGCAGAAGCAAAATCAAAAGTTTCGGATGGATTACAAATTTCTGAAAAAGATAAGTCAGCTTCCGAATCTCAAAGTTTAATACGACCAAAAGCATCAGATGTTTCAAAACTCACAGAAAGATTTAAAGTAACAGAAGATTTACAGGGCCAGGCTAAGGGAAAAGTATCAGAAGATTTACTGGCAAAAGAAATATTTAAATCTCCTGATGAATTAAAAGAAACAGTAAAAGCAAAAGAAATTTTCCAGAATACAGGTACTGGAACTACAAAAGTTTCGCCTGAAAAGTTGTCTGTGGCACCTATAAATCAGTTCAGAACATTAGCTTCCAAAGAAACCAAATTATCAGGCAATTCGAATTCCGGCATTGAACCTGTAATGTCCACAGGAATCAGTGCTTCATCTGAAACTTCCGGCACTTCAATCTATAAAACACCTGATTCCATGAATACTTTAGCTGACAGCTTAAGGAATGTAGATCTGCCGTTTGACATACAGCAGCTCGCAAGCAGGGTCAGGATTATGCGTGGTAATGGTGTTGAAGAAATGACTCTACGCTTGCACCCGGAAGAGTTGGGGCATATTACCCTCAAGGTAAGACAATCCGGAGGAGACCTGCTGATAGATATGCGTGTTGACAACCCGCTTGCAAAACAGATAGTGGAATCAGGATTCGATTCGTTACGCAGCAGATTCCTGGATCAGGAATTTGCTTACAAAGATCTAGCGCTTAATGTTGATATCAACCAGAAGGACTCTCAATTTGGAAGCGATCGCCAATACGAGGAATTCGAAGATGAATTGTTTTCCTCACAGAGAGGGAAAGAACAGGAAATATCCACATTGGAAGAAACACCACTTGAGAGACACCGGACAGATTCCGGCCTAAATCTATATGTCTAAAAAAAGTTAGTTATGGATACCGGAAACAACGTTCAACAGGCTCTGCAATATAATGCGACCAGTTTGCGAAATAAAGCGTCTACTAATAGTGAAGACGGAAAAAGACTTGGTAAGCAGGATTTCCTGAATTTACTGATGACTCAAATGGCAAATCAGGATCCGCTCGATCCAATGGACTCAGCAGGCATGATGCAGCAGCTGTCATCAATGGGGACAGTAGAACAGTTACAAAACCTCAATAAGCAGACTGCAAACCTGATGGCAATAAATCAGCACATCGCGAAGGCCACAGCAGGCAGCTTACTAGGTAAAGACGTCGAGGTTGGCGCGAGGGAAATCCCTTTGAAAAATGGGGAATCCCTTCCAGTTTCATATAAGTTGGACGGAAGTGCGGACAGAGTAATGCTGCTTGTACAGGATTCAACAGGAGAATTGATACGTGAGATAAATCTTGAGAGCAGAGCACAGGGCGTACATGAATTTTACTGGGATGGACGTGACAACGACGGGGACGTAATGCCTGACGGCAATTACAGCTACAATGTTTTTGCAAGAACAGATGGCGGTGAAGAGATCGGTGTCACAATGACTAAATCAGGTCAAGTATCCATGATACGTTTTGATGGAAATGAACCATTGCTGAAAATAAATGATGAATGGGTCTCTGCAAAAGAAATGGTTGGATTAGGAAATAAGTCAAAATTGCGTTATGAAAACGCGATTCCTCTTCCAGCTCGAACAGAACTAAATACTCGAAAAACTCCTCTCGGGAGTTCCGATAGTTCTGGGAACAGACAGTCTGTACCTGGGAGTTCAGTTACAAACAATTAGTAAATCTTTTTTATAACAAAATATCTATGCGAAACAATGGACTGAATCGCCAGATATGTTTTCTAATTCATTTTAAGGAGAAATAAAATGGCGTTACTTGGATCATTAAATACAGGAGCCAGTGGAGTACAAACCCAGGGAAAGACCATGCAGATTGTTGGTAACAACATTGCTAATGTCAACACCTTTGGTTTCAAACGCAATCATGTTGCTTTTGCTGACTTAATGGGAAATTCATGGCCCCAGGGAGCTGCATTTACTAAAGCCAGCAATGGTGTGAAAATTGGAGCTGTTGAACAGGATTATTCACAGGGAGCGTTTGAAGCTACCAGTCTCAATACGGATTTAGCAATTGCAGGAGGAGGATTTTTCACAATTGTTAATCCTACTACAGGCAAAGAGGAATATACTAGAAACGGTCAATTTTCATTTGACAAGGAAGGAGTTCTTTCAACAATGCGGGGAGGACGCGTACAGGCCTTGCAAGTAGACCGAATTACCGGAGAAAGTAAAGGACTCCC
>JAKUUF010000017.1 GCA_022448705.1 SAR324 cluster bacterium
CTACGCAAATCTTAGTGAAATAATAATTGATATAAAAGCTATATCAACAATAGTCTTCTCAGAGTCGACTTTCTTGAATAAATCTACATTAGCAGAAGAAGCAAAGAAGGTGAAAGAACAAGTACTTAGAAAGAAGAAGAAGGAACAGGTAGGCACTCCTTAAAACTTTTCAGGACTTCATTAATAAAAAACTTTAAAGGAGAAAAAATAGCAACAATTATTTGAGGAGGATTCGAGAAAGAACCAACAGCCAGTGTTTACAACAGTTTATAGCTTGTATATGGGGCGATATGGGATAGGATGGAATAGGTATGTGGCGGAGAGAGAGGGATTCGAACCCTCGGTACGGTTGCCCGCACACGTGATTTCCAGTCACGCACCTTCGGCCACTCGGTCATCTCTCCGCAGCAGAAATTCTCCGCCAAAAAATCCCTTTCGGAGCAGCCAATTCTAACTAACGAGACTTATCCGTGCAAGCTTTTTGCAAAGCTTAGCTCACACTTAGAGATTCCATCACGTTCTTTTGCTTGTGATACATTCACAGGCTTTGTATGCTGAATGATTACAGAGCCAGAAAATTAATTTTACAACATTCTATGAATTTACTCACTTATAATCACACTATTTCATCATTGTTTATCCTGAGCGGCAGACTGTATCAGAAAAACATTATCCCGATTTTGATTTTAACAGCCGTATTGATTGCACCTGCATTCCTGATTGGTTTTGCAGGAATGAGTGAGGTTGAAAGTATTGTATTTTTTCTTTCTGTCAGGGTATTGGAAGCAGGGATCACACTGGGAATAATCGGCACAGCTTTCGGCAGATTTTTCCCCGCACTTGGAATTCTGCGTGTGTTTCGTTCAATTATACTGCTGGGCACCATACATGTTGCCATCCTGCAATACCTGCTCTTTATTACTGGTGTGATGGGGCTGACTCTTCCTTTTCCATTCAATATTCTTATAATAGCACTCTGGCTTGGCGGTTTGCTGCTGACATCAATGTCACAGCCTGTATTCATTGTTGAAGGAGTGCGCGGAATACGGGCGATGATAAGGAGCATACAACTGGCACGCGGTGATTTATCACGTGTTTTTTTTGTAGTTGTTATCAGCACCATATTGCAGTTTATTGTTTTTGCTGTTTTTTTCACCCTGTTCATGCCTGAATTTAATTTAAATGCTGAGCAAAATCAAAGCAGCTCACTTCCCATATTAATGTCAGAAATATTGAATGATCCAGAAGTTCATCTTGCAATCCGCTGGTCACAATATCTGGCATCACTGCTGTTCTATCCATTTGCTTCACTGGTTACCGGTTTACTGTATTTCGATCTGGCCAGCCGACAGCAGGTACTGAATGTTGATAAACTGGCACAATTCTCAAATCGAATGTTTGGTACAAGTCTGTCTGAAACTGAAGAATCTGATAAAGATGATAATGAGGAAATCATTGAGCCAGCCAAAGTGGAAGTCATTGATCCTGAACAAGTGGATGAAAATAAGGACAAATGAAAATCCACTCTGCTGAATTTCTGCTGAGTGCATCAACAACAAGGCAATTCCCTGCAGCAACACTCCCTGAGATTGCTTTTGCCGGACGTTCTAACGTAGGCAAATCCACACTGATCAATTCTCTTCTGAATAGAAAGAAACTGGTTAAAACTAGTGCAACACCTGGAAAAACTCAGTTGATTAATTTTTTCAAGATTAATGACCAATTTTATTTTGTTGATCTCCCCGGATATGGTTACGCAAAGGTTCCGGAAAGCGTTCGGCGCAAATGGCAGAACCTTGTTGAAGCTTATTTAAGTGAGCGTGAAACTCTTAGAAATGTAGTGCTGATTATTGACTGCAGGCACAATCCCACAGTACAGGACAGGCAATTGCTGGAGTGGCTGGAATATTATCAGCGGCCGTCACTAATTGTAGCCAGCAAAATTGACAAATTAAAGCGAGGACAGGTTCAGAAGCATCTACAGAAAATCAAACATGATCTTTCCATTGAGTCTGTTCCACTAGGCCATTCTTCAATGCAATATGGAAGGAGGGAAGAGATCTGGAAAAAACTGGTTCCCTGGATTGAAACCTGAGAATGAGTAGAAATCTTACTCAAACAGGATATTCTACGTTTCAAAAAAATAGATCAGGAAGCAGAATTTACTCTTTCTGTCTGTGAAAAGAAGTAAGCAATTTCAACAGCCGCGTTTTCAAGACTGTCTGAGCCATGGACTGTATTTTCCCCCAGACTCTCTGCATAATCACGTCTAATTGTTCCTTCTGCTGCTTCGGCAGGATTAGTTGCCCCCATTATTTCCCTGTGATGTGAAACTGCGTTCTCACCTTCAAGAATTGATACCACAACAGGACCAGAGCTCATGAATTGTGTGAGTTCACTGAAGAAAGGACGTTCACGGTGAACCGCGTAAAACCCTTCTGCCTCCGATATGGTCATGTGAATCATTTTGGTAGCAACAATGCGCAGGTTATTTTCTTCAAATCGACTGAGTATTTTTCCCACAAGATTTCGCCTTACTCCGTCTGGCTTGATGATTGATAAAGTTTGTTCCAGTGCCATTATTTTAAATATTAAATTGTTATTGTTTTTTTCTTTGGATCCATTATCAGGACTAGGCTTTAATTTTTCAAATTATTCTATATGAACTTGAGAAAGCTCTATGTGAGCGTACAGAAGTTTTTCAACAACTGCAGTCCCGCATTTTGGCTTTTTTCAGGATGAAACTGTACACCCCACAAATTGTCTTTACAGACAACTGAAGCAAAGTCATATCCATAATTTGTGATTCCTAGAACCTGATCACTGTTTGCAGGCTCCAAGTGATAGGAGTGAACAAAGTAAAAATGCATTTCATCAGAAACATCCTTGAACAGTAGATTTTTTTTTTGCTGTGTAACGGAGTTCCATCCAATTTGAGGAATTTTCAGTTCATGACTGAAACGTTTTACTTTCCCTTGAATCCAGCCTAATCCGTCATGAAAACCATCTTCTTCGCTGTTATCCATCAACAATTGTGCCCCCACACAAACTCCCAGCATTGGAGTTCCTGACTGCACTTTTTCATGCAGTGCCTCAAGCATTCCTGAATGTTTTAAATGATCCATAGCCGGAGCAAATGCACCCACTCCCGGCAGCAAAATTCGATCTGCTTTTTTAACATCATCTGCATGGGAGACAAGTTTACTTTCAATTCCACCATAATCCAAAGCGTTTTTCAGGTTATGCAGGTTACCCACATTGTAATCAATGATTACATTCATGATAATCAGAGAATCCCCTTGGTTGATGCTACTCCAGTACGACGGGGATCAATTTCAACAGCCTGCCTTAATGCCCTTCCTAATGCCTTAAACAGACCTTCGCATTTGTGATGATCGTTAATTCCATAAAGAATGGACATATGCAGTGTCATCCTGGAAGACATGGCAAGTGATTTGAAAAAGTGCCTGATCATCTGAGTGTCCAGACTACCTATTGATGCCTGTACAAATTCTCCGGAAAAGACAAATTCAGGTCTGCCTGACAAATCAAGTGCAACCCGCAGCAGGGCTTCATCCATGGGGAGATAGGAAAAACCGTATCGAACAATTCCTTTTTTTTCACCAACTGCTTCGGCCAGGGCACTTCCAAGAGCGATGGCGATATCTTCAGTTGTGTGATGGGCATCAATTTCCAGATCGCCTTTGCAGGTTAATTTTAGATTGAACAAACCGTGAAAGGCCCATAAATCCAGCATATGGTCCAGAAATCCTATTCCGGTTTTAACATCTGCTTTTCCGGAACCGTCAATGTTAAGTTCGAGTTTTATTTTCGTTTCGCTGGTTATTCTTTCAATCTTTGCGATTCTTTTTTGTTTCATAAATCCCCTTCTGGATTTGGAAATGGCATATCAAAATGAGTAAGTAAGTCTCCCTGCAAAATGAAAGATCAGGTGTTTCTCTCCGCTTGAAGCAGTATGGTCATCATAACTGAATGCTCCTGAAGGCACGAATGCGTTAATATCCAGGTCCAGTTCAGCATGATTTATTATCTGCATAGTGAAAGTATTATCCCATTCATTACCAATCATGGTTGATTTATTACCAAGAGCGTCAATTACTGGTTTGAGTCGCTTCAGCTGGTAAAGCCCAAAACGATAAACTGCAGTTGTTTCGGGGATGTCATAGCGGTAACGCAATCCGTTCATTTGCGTGTTGTTTATGGAGTGTCCGAGTCCTGTACCGCTGTTGAGTTCAGGGCTGCCCCCATTGAAGTAAAACTGTGTGCCACGATAAGTCCCCGGCGCAATTTCAAAATATCCTTCCAGATTCCGTTTGTAATTAACTCCATTTTTGCTGCTGTCCTCCAGCTGATCATCACCCTGTGCCATCATGCTGATAAATGTAAATTCATCACCATCTCTTTTCCAGCTGAGTTGCAGTTCGGCGGCCCCTCCGGAAATTTTTCTTTTCTCCAGATTATGCCTGTCGTCATATAGGAAATAATTTCGATTGCCCTGATTGGAAATAATATCAGCATAAACAGCCCATACAGGTGTTTCCCAATTTATTCGCAGTCCAAAATATTCCTGTTCGTGAGCATTGTAGTAAATAGGTTTGCAGTCAGAATTAAGCGTGTAATCCTTAAGACTTGAATTGCAACTGCTTCCTGATTTAAAACCGCTACTTTCAAGGCTGGCTAAAGTACTGTCTGAAATGCGCCTCGCAGGTACATTGTTCAGTCCTAAGGGGACATCGTGTTCTGTGTATTTGATACGGAATAATTCTAACCGTAGGGAATCAATAATTTCTCCTTGAGAATCCACATCATGCCAGAATGGGTAATCCAAAGAAAAGAAATAAAGCCAGTCAGCATCTGCCGAGGATAGCTTCATAGCCCCAATTTCATAACACCAAGTACCTGCTTTGCAGCGCTGTGAAAAACCACTGAGGATTCCTGAGAATACTTTACCCCTGCGGTCGCCAATGTTAATCACATGTTTTCCCAATTTTGTCTCTTCATTAGGATTCCTGTTAAGTTCCAGATAGGATTGTCTTGCAGTGAGATTTGCTGCTTGAGATTCAGATCCTGTTATACGGGAAGTCCGGGATGCCCTGATATCTGACTGATAAATTGGTTCCTGATTGGTTGCAATTTCCAGGTTTAATGAAATCACCCTGTGTACCATTGAACGCAGATGAATACGCAGGTCTTGGTCAAAAGAAAATTCTTCAGGGGAATTGGTTTCCGTACGTGATTCCGGTAGAGACTGCGAATGAATCTTCGACGTTCGAAATCTGTAATCTCCTGAGAGCTTTAAACCTGGAGAAAATGTTAGATGTTCTTCTCGTTCAGAAACATCACCTCTTTCCAAGGGAACAAAATTAGCCTGCGCATACGCAGAGCGGACGTCTGTCAAAAAAAACAATAAGATTAAGACAGGAAAGATTGAACCTAGTCGGATTGCACAAATCCGAAGACAGGTAGGCATATAATATTGAAAATACGTAAAATAATTAATTATTGTGATCAGGAAAATGGGTAACAGCTACATTCTTATTTAAAGAATACCCTGCAGGTGCAGTACATTTAATGGTGACAAGTTTCTATTAATAATTCAAAGAATGCTCTCAATTATTCGTGAGCGAAAATTATTGCTTTTATTTAAATCCTCTTTCAATTTGCGGTTGATTTCCATTTGTTTCAAAGTCCACTGTATTACTGCTTTGATTAAATCATCATCCAGTCCCATGCAAAGTCCACATTTTTTCAGCATTTCTGCTTCACTTTTCTTAAGCTCTCCATCAATCACCGCAATTGCAGCAAGGTAAAAGAATACTTTGATAGCTAATTCATCGTTTATTCTGATGCTCTTGATCTCTATTATTTCCTTTTTCTTCACTCTATCCATCAGTGCATGAATTTCTTCCTTATCTTGAAGAAGTCCAATAGCTTCCTGCAGAGCTACAAACTCATGTTTTTCAATTATCCCGTCAGCAACTACAATGTTTGCGATTGCGTTTACAACCCAGTCGAGGGTTTCTTTTGAGGAATTTATAAAAACATCTTTAGCTAATTCTCGATCTAAATGTAATTTATACATGGCAGTTTAATTGTAGTTCTAATAAAACAACTTAAATATCTTTGTTCACAATTTAATATCCTGATGAATAAAATCCTTTTTACCTTTACCGTAACTTCCTGCAACATGGCCATTACCATATAATTTGTATTTGTAAATTACAAGACCCTCAAGACCCACAGGACCGCGGGCATGGGTTTTTCCGGTACTTACCACTACTTCTGCTCCCAAACCATAACGAAAACCGTCAGCAAAACGGGTTGAGGCGTTCCAGAATACTCCTGCTGCGTCAACAGTGTTCATGAACCACTCTGCAAGGTCTGAATTCTCAGTTACAATTGCTTCTGTATGTTTGGATCCAAACTGGCTGATGTGTTCTACTGCTTCTTCTGCAGATTTGACAGTTTTTATTGAAAGGATTAAGTCTACATACTCAGTTTCCCAGTCTATATCTGCTGCCGCAGATAAATTTAAATCCGGATATGATTCCAGACGTTTTTTTGTTTCCGGACAGACCCTTAATTCTACCCCTGAATCCTGCATTTTAAGCAATATGTTCGCAAGCCAACTATCTGGATATTTGTGATGAACAAGCAGAGTTTCTAGAGCATTACAGACAGCAGGATAATCAAGTTTTGCATCAAGTGCGACATCTAGGCTTTTTTCCTTGTCTGCATCCTCATGCAGATACACATGACAGATCCCATCACCATGTCCAAGCACAGGTGCACGCGCGTTTTCCTGTATATGCCTGACTAATTCGTTACTGCCTCTGGGTATAATTAAATCAATTCCGGAACCGATTTTTACCAGCTCAGTCACTTCATCCCGAGTCTCCACTAAAATGATAGCATTTTCCGGAACAGAATCACTTTTTGCCAACGTCTTTCGAATCAGTCCTGCTAACACACGATTTGAATTTTGGGCTTCTTTCCCTCCTTTTAGAATTACAGCATTTCCAGATTTGAGGGCAAGAGCAGAAATCTGAACAACCACATCCGGACGTGATTCAAAGATCACCATTATAACCCCGATCGGACATGAAACGCAGTGAAGATCCAGTCCATTATCCAGACGGGTTGCCTTCACTGTTTTGCCAGCAGGGTCTGGCAGGGCAGCAACGCTTTCACAATTTTGAGCCATCTGGTCAATTTTGACTTGGTTAAGCATCACACGCTTGCATGCACTGTATGTAAGCTCTCCTCTTTCCAGCATTTTGTTGGCAATTGTCATGTCCTTGGCGTTCTCAACCAATATCTCATCGGAATTTTCACGCAGTGTTTCTGCCAGATCATGCAGAATTTTATTTTTCTGTGAGGTATCAATATTTGCCATTGCAAGGCTGGCATCACGTGCCTGTTTCACATGCTGCTGCATTGACTGTGAAACATTTAGCTCACCCATCTTGTTGATATTGATTAAAGTTTAGATACGAATTTTTTATGAAAATATTAAAATAACCCGCTTACAGTGAATTCAAACCTGTCAGGGGTTTCATGAGGACGTTTATCTAATTTCATTCCATATTCGAAGCGCAGTACCCCCATCGGTGTAATTACCCGCACTCCAAAACCTGAACTTTTACGAAGATCAAAAAATCCGGGTTCTTTCTCACCAAGCAGTTTATATTGCTCTGATTCTGCATTGACGTTTCCCGCATCCAAAAATACCAGACCACGTACGAAACTATTCTCATCTTGACTGAACGGAAACAGTAATTCAAGATTAAAGACCCTTTCAGAAATACCACCGCTTCTCAATTCCTGCAGTTCACTTGAACTCAAACCTGCGGTTCTACTGTCATAGGTTTTCGTTTGTTGATAGCCAAGTTCATCAGTGATCACTCTGTATTGACGATAGAGCGACTGTTCGCTTGTTCCAAATGGACCTGCAATGTTGTAATAGTAGTGTCCCCTCACCGAGTCAATTCCTCCAATCCTGTATCTGTCTTCTGAAGGAATAGGTGAATCCCCCTGTTCCTGTAAAAGTCCCCAACGACCTTTTGCCATTAATATTAGAGTGTTAGCCAGATTTAAAGACCAAAATTGCTGATACTGTAGACGGTATTCTCTTAACTGTATATTCCCGCCAAATGGTGTTCCTGTTTGGATCACGCTAAAGGATGTTTTGATTCCTGAACTCGGGAAGATGGGATGATTGACTGAATTGTAAGTAATTGCAGGTGCAACTGATCGTTTATAAAGATCATCTCCTGAGTCAGTAAAAAGGCGGTCGAGAGCGCTTATTTGTGTTGAGAATCGTAAATCACGAAAATACATAGGAGTACCCAGGCTGAAGCCGTAACTGTTTTCTGTGATAACTCCACGCTCGAATTCTGTTGAATCCTGAACATTGCTTCTTGAAGCAAATACAGAACCTGAAATATGTGTATCGAAAAGCCTTGGATCAATCAGTGTTATATCAAATTTTCTTTGAACACTCTGCTCCGCAAACTGAGCACTTAAGCGCAATGTTCTGCCTGTACCGAATAAATTCCCCTTGGAAAGTGTAAGTCCACCACTAAAACCGGAAAAGTCGCTGTATCCAATCTGTGCCTGAAAAGTGCCAGTCTGTGTTTCCTTAAGACGGGCAAGTATATCCAGCATATTGTCTTCTTGTTCACGAGGAGAACGCTCTAAAACAACTCCTGATTGAAAAAATCCAAGGCGGTTTAGATTTTCCTGACTGAGACGTAGTTTTTTACCATTAAACAACTCTTCTTCCTGCAATTCAAACTCACGTCTGATCACATGATCTCTTGTTTCTACATTTCCGGCTATCTCCAGGCGGCCTATATATGCTTTCTCCCCCTTTACAACACGGTAGGTTACATCCACAGTTTTTGAATCTTCATGAATCCTTGTTTCCGGAATAACTCTGACAAAGGCGTAACCCTGCTCATGATATATTTCACTCAATGCTGAACGATCCCTGTTCTGCAGGAAAGGATTATAGATTTCTCCTTCTTCCAGAAGTAAGTCTTCAATCAATTTATTTTTGTCCCCCAGTAAATCACCTGAAACATCAATCTTTCCGGTGAAATATTGATTGCCTTCAGAAATATTCAGCCTTACATCAACACGGCTGTAATCAGGATTGTGAATCAGCGTCACATCAGGTTTTTCAATAAAAACTTTAATGAATCCATTTTTCAGGTAGTGCTGGCTAATCATTGAGAGATCCTGGTTGATCATTTCTTCCCTGAAAAGTCCGGATTGATTTGCCCAGGAGACACAATCTATTTCAGAACTGAGGATGAATCTTTTGATGTCGAGTTCAGAGTAAAATTTAGTTCCGGAAATATATATATCAGAAAGATATACACGAGGTTTTTCTTCAATTTCAAAAATTACTCGAAACTTCTTTCCTTCAGTTTTAACTTCAGAATCAATGGTTTCAATTCTGCTGTTGACTTTAACTCTGGGATAACCCTCACTTCGGTAATGTTCAAGAATAATCTGTTTATTTACATTAATTTTTTCCGGGTCATATGGATCATACTGTACAAGGGTCATCTTATCCTCAATTTCAGTACGTTCAGCCAGCAGAATCCCTTCGAATTTTATTTCAGCCAGGCGCGGTCTTTCACTCACTAAAAAACGCAGCAAATAGCCTTTAAAACCGGAGTCATCTTCATCCTGCAGTTCGACTTCTGCAGTAACATCCTCAAACAGATTCATTTGGAAAATTGAATGTATGTCCCTGCGAATCATCTTGCGGTCAAGAGGCTCTCCTACCTGACTCTCAATCAAAAACATAATTTGGGATGATTCCAGATCAGAAGTGCCTTTTATTTCAATTTCAGAAATTTGCGCTGTTGTATCAGCATTTTCTAACTGTTGTGCTTTAACTGTCTTAATGAAAATGCCAGATGAAAATACACCCAGAAAAGCAATTATCGCTAAAAAACGAAAAACTGAAAACGGGGTGTTCATTAAGGAATAAAGGTATGTTATACAGGCAGAGTAAAAAGCTTTTGAGGAAAACTTATTTATTCGCAATCAAATGTAATTGTCCATTTTCCATGCGATACTGAAACTGCATTTTAGATGCAAGTGAGGGGTTGTGGGTAATCATTATAAAAGTTGTTTGATGTTCTTTATTTAGTCGAAGCAGAATATCCATTACCTGCACGCCTGTTTCTTCATCAAGATTGCCGGTTGGTTCATCAGCCAGAACAATACGGGGTTTGTTTATTAATGCACGTGCGATAGCAACTCGCTGCTGTTCTCCTCCGGAAAGCTGTGAGGGTTTATGAAATGCACGCTCCGCCAAGCCAACTTTTTCCAGCAGATCAATAGCGTTTTTTTTCACAAGTCCAGTGGCTTCTCCATGTATCAACCTGGGAATCATTACATTTTCAAGAGCATTGAAATCATTTAAAAGTTGATGGAACTGGAAGATAAAGCCAATTGATTCATTTCGAAATTGTGCTGCCTGATTGCGTGTAAAACCCGTCAGGTCTTTTCCGTCAAGAAACAAGTGACCCTGATCAATACTTTCCAGAGTTCCAAGCGTATGCAGGAATGTACTTTTGCCCGTACCTGAAGCTCCAACAATCGCAACAGTAGAACCTGAAATTACTTCAAAATTCAGCCCCTTTAAGATATGAAGTTTGTGTCCCTCTCCATCGAAATAGCTCTTTTGTAGATTAGATACTTCAATTTGCATAACATCAAGGGAATCTTCAGTTAAACTTAAGAAACAGAAAAGAAAATGTATGTTACAAAAACATCAGAGCCTTGATCATTCTGAATAAAGACTTTCAATCTGATCCTTAAACTTTTGCTCTACGACTTCCCTTTTAAGCTTTAGAGTTGGAGTCAGCAAACCGTTGTCGATACTCCATTCTTCTGCGAGAAGAGCAAAGTTCTGCGGATGTTCAAAGCTTTTGAAATCCTTTCCGTAAACTGATAATTCTTCCCGGAATAAATCTCGAATGCTTGATTCTTTTAATAGACTTTCTCCGCTTCCAGATATTCCATTACTTTTCGCATATTGTTCAACAGCCGGCATTGCCGCTACAATCAAAGCAACATTGTTTGGTCGATTAAAACCATAAAGCATCACCTGATCAATATAGGCACTTAGTTTAAGTGTTTCTTCCAGTGGTGCAGGTGCAATATATTCTCCAATATCAAGTTTATATTGTTCCTTCACTCTTCCTGTAATGTAGAGGTAGCCTTCTGAATCCAAATGTCCAAGATCTCCGGTTCTCAATCCGCCATCAGGTGTGATGGTTTCTTTTGTTTTTTCCGGTAGATTGTGATAACCGAGCATGATATTTTCTCCGTATGCCACAATCTCTCCGTCTTCTTCTTTGGAGCCCTGAACTGAATTGTCGATTTCGATCTTTACTCCCGGTAAAGGCTTGCCTACAGATCCAAATCGTCTTGCACCTGGATAATTAACTGTTAACGCAGCAGAATTTTCACTTAAACCATAACCTTCATAAAGGCTGATGCCGAGGTCATTAACAAATTCTGCCACATCCGGACTCAAGGCACTGGCTCCACTAACTGCAATACGTAAATTCCCGCCGAATCGGTTTAACACTTTCTTGAATATAATTTTGCGTGCCAGAGTAAGGGTTAAATTCTCCATAAACCCCAGCGTCTCCCCTTCTCGTTCCCGCTTAGCCTGCTTTAACCCTGCATAAAACAAAGAACGTATAAAACCAGGTTTTTCCTGCATTTGTCCTGTCAAACGTTCATAAATACGGTTATAGACTCTGGGAACAGCAAAAAACATACTGGGTTTAACCACTGCAAGTTCTTCAATCAGAGTATTTACATCTTCAACCAGCCCTGCAGAACCACCGGAATTTAACAAACCATGAACTTCCGCAACCTGGCCAAAAACGTGTGCCCAAGGCAAAAATGCCAAAGAACGGTCATTTTCAGTCATTCCTAGCAATGGCAAAACCGCCTGGCATTCAAAAATAATATTTCTATGACTCAGAATCACCCCTTTTGGATCACCTGTAGTTCCGGAGGTGTAGATCATTCCCATAGGTGAACCTGATTCAGGCTGCTGTGCTTCAACAGGATTTTCACGTCCTGTTTTCAACAAATCATCATAAGTTTTAACTTCCTTTGAACTGCTTCCGGAAATCAAAACTACATGCTCCAGCGAGTCTATACGTTCAGGGAAATCAAGAGTTTGTTCCAGTACAGTTGGATTTGAAACAAGAAGCACTTTTGCAGAACAGTCCCTGACAATGTACTCCCATTCCTTTGCCAATTGAGTCTCATACATGGGGATATGTTGTCCGCACAAACCATAGGTAGCATAGGCAGATACTGCCCATTCTTCAGTGTTTTTGGAGATTATTGCTACCTTATCTCCGGAAGAAATACCTAATGATGCCAGTCCTCCACGCAAATCATCTACCTTTTCTGCAAACTGCTCATAAGTAGTCCACTCATAATTTCCGTCGCGTTTTGTACCAAATAAAGGACGTTCAGCATAACGCTTTCGCGAATTATCCAGCATTTCAATCAAATTTTTGTAAGTACCTTGTGATGAAACAGTCATAATTACCTCCAAAAATTATTTTGTTTTAGATTTGCTTCTAAGAGTTTTCACCAAAATATGTTTTCAGGATATTTAATTTTTTTTAATCCACTCTATCCTAACTTTTTATGATCATGATGCAAAGCAGATTTCTTTTCCGCGAACACTTTTGTTAACCTCACCATTTAAAAAAACGGTTTGACCATTGACAATTGTTCGCACCGGCCAGCCCTGCAGTTCCATCCCATCAAAAGGAGACCAGTTTACCCTTGTGTGCAATTTCCCATTTGTAACCTTTTTCTTTAAAGACATATCAATTAATGCTAAATCTGCATCCTGTCCTACTTCAATTCTTCCTTTTCCATGCATCTTGTAAAGTTTAGCAGGAGATTCTGACATCCAGTAAACCACTTCCGGCAGCGTGCATAAATCTCTATTAACACGGTCCAGCATCAAGGCAAGTGAAGTTTCTACTCCGGGCATTCCGGACGGTGACCTGCCATAAGGCTGTTTTTTTTCAGCCAAAGTATGAGGTGCGTGGTCAGTTGCAATACAGTCAATGATCCCGTCTTTAAGAGCCTGCCAAAGAGCAACTGTGTGACGCTTTGAACGTATTGGAGGGTTCATTTGTGCCTTGGTTCCGAGATGTTCATAACATTCCGGAGAGGTAAGCACAAGATGCTGTGGACAAACTTCAGTTGAAATGTGATGCTCACGTGGTAATGTACGCAGAAAGTCACATTCTTCTTCAGTGGTGAGATGCAATATATGCAGTCGACGAAGATATTTTAGTGACAGCCTTACTGCAAGTTTTGTAGCACTTAGAGCAGCTGATTCATCTCTGATACGTGAATGAATCCGTACATCATCGATACCCTTCATTAATCTACGGTTTTCTTGAAGAATACTTTCGTCTTCAGCATGAACTGCAATTAGTTTTTTCCCATTTGCAAAAATGCTTTCCAGAATGTCAGGGTCGTCCACAAGCAAATCTCCGGTGGAGGCACCCATGAAAATTTTTATTCCGCAGACATTTTCAACAGCATTAAGCTCTTCCAGATTATCCGGTGTTGCACCGATAAAAAACCCATAATTTACAACGGATTTTTCTGCAGCAAGCTGTTTTTTTTCTGCCATCCGTTTTATAGTTGTTACCGGAGGATTATTATTCGGCATGTCCAGAAAACTGGTAACACCTCCTGCTGCTGCTGCACATGAACCGCTGTGCAAATCTTCTTTATGATCTGCTCCAGGTTCGCGAAAATGAACCTGAGGGTCTATAATTCCCGGAATTAAAAACAACCCTTCGGCATCAATTACTTCACCAACTTCCGGAATTTCGGAGCCTATCGCATTTATTACTCCATTGATCACAGAAACATCGGTCTTCTGAACATTTCCCGGAAGTACAACATCTGCATTACGAATTGTTAGCGAAGATTTCATTTAAAACTTCCGAAATCCGCACGAAGAATAGCAGCAGCGTCTTTTGCAAAATAAGTCAGGATCATATCTGCCCCTGCACGCTTTATTGAAGTAAGCATTTCCATCATGGCCTGGTCACGGTCAAGCAAGCCTTTTTCAGCGGCTGAAACAACCATCGCGTATTCTCCGGAAACATTGTATGCGGCAATTGGGGCATCAAAGGCTTCCCGAACACGAGTGATTACATCCAGATAAGCCAAAGCAGGTTTTATCATCACAACATCTGCTCCTTCTTCCAGGTCCAAGGCAATTTCTCTCATTGCTTCACGAGCGTTGGCGGGGTCCATCTGATAAGTTTTCTTGTGTCCGCTTGGAGCGGACTGAAGCGCACCTCGAAAAGGTCCATAAAAACATGAAGCGTATTTTGCTGAGTAAGCAAGTATTCCAACATGAGAAAAGCCCTGTACGTCCAAAGCTTTTCTTATTGCGCCAACTCTTCCGTCCATCATATCTGAAGGTGCAATCCAGTCTACTCCTGCTTCGGCGTGAGAAAGAGCCATTTTGCAGAGAACTTCCACAGATTCATCATTTACGATTTCTCCATCAATAACCAGACCGTCATGTCCGTGAGTTGTGTATGGGTCAAGTGCAACATCTGTTTGAACGCACATATCCGGGACCGCCCCCTTTATTTCACGGATTGCATTTTGAACCAGCCCTTCAGGGTCATATGACTTCGTAGCCACTTCATCCTTGACTGCAGAAAATCCAAAAAGGTTAACAGCACCAACACCAAGAGAATATAGCTCTTCACATTCACGAACAATTTCATCGGCGGACAAGCGGAATTGACCGGGCATGCTGTCAATTGGATCACGGACGGATTTACCTTCTGTGACAAAAATGGGATAAATCAACTGTCGGGGAGAAAGTTCAGTTTCCCGCACCATTCCACGTATGGGAGCGGTGCGCCTTAAACGTCTGGGGCGATACACCAAATCCATTACATAACCATATGGATAAACCTAAGTGCAAAAGATTGGTGAATTTTTTACTAATTCACCAGCTTTGCTACATTAATAAAGGAAGGAAACACTCAAAATTCTATTTTATGAGTGCTTAAATGAAGTTAGTTAGCTTGCTGATTTTTCAATAATTATTTTATTTTTCCCAGATCTGCGAATAACAATATTATCTCCTTTATTCCAGTTCAGTTCCTGAAATATCTGTTGTGGAATAATTATCCGTTTGGAAACTCCAGCTTTACCGGATGTTCTAACAGTATCATAGTGTTTTCGTTTTATTGCTTTTGAAGCTTTTTTAGTTGCTCTCTTTTTTGCAAACTGGGGAGGAATTTCACCAAGTTTAATTGCGGCGCTGAGCAAACGCGCTTTTAATGTATATACAGGAATTTTTAGTGCTTTTGCTGTTGCACTCATATTATTATTCGCGGCAAGTTCTCTTACCTTTTTTAAAAATTCTGCGTCTCTTTTCATAACAACCTTTTTATCTGAATTGTTATTAATAATCTTTATATTAGTATTTGTTTAATATATAAACTTTAATCACAGAGAAAGGATTGTAATAATTTTTTTTTAATCAAACAAGTTATTTTTATGTGTTTTTTAAAGGTTATTATTATGCAGGAATTGTTTTCTCAGTTTTTAACTTTAATTCGTCCTGAATTTTAATAAAAGACTTAATTTGATTTTGATATGGTGTGTAATAAATATTTAAATTACCCCGGTCGGTATCTTCCCAGAATTTTGGTCCTGATATCTCTAACCTAGTAAATATGGTTTTCATGGTTTTGGTAAATAACGATTCTCCAAAAAGCTTGAGATCCTGCATGGTATCACTGGCAATCGTATTTGTGAACTCATCTTCTTTTTGCTCAAGATAGAACAAAGCCAAACCGATGTGTAGCAGTCGAATGCCGTGATTCTGACTGAAGAAATTTCTTGCGAAATCCCTATCTACATCCTGGAAATTATCAAACAACAGGAATTTTAACAGAAGTTCTTTTTGTATTTCTCTGTCCCATTTATTTTTATAAACATTTATCAATAGCTTCTGTATTTCAAACGCAATTACGTCCAGGATAAATGATAATGATGGAGCACTGGATATTGAATTAAAACACTGTTGTCCATAAAAAACAAAATGTCCT
The DNA here is from genome assembly GCA_022448705.1 of SAR324 cluster bacterium. Classification (GTDB taxonomy): domain Bacteria; phylum SAR324; class SAR324; order SAR324; family NAC60-12; genus Arctic96AD-7. The sequence goes on from JAKUUF010000017.1 coordinate 16,194, forward strand.
ATACAAGTCTTGACTCTATCAACTTGATGACTTTCTGTTAAGTGTCCCAGAAACTGCCCATAATGAAAAACAAGGTTATATAAGTTACGAGGCTCATTATAATGTTGTGCATGTTTCAAAGCAAACCTGAAGTATGTATTCAGACGAACAGTAATTACTTCAATTAATTCCTGATCATTACATTCAATTGCGGTTTTTCCAACTTGGCTTAATTGTTCGGCACACAAGGAGGAAAGATCGAATTCTCCTGACTCAAGGAAAATATTGTATGCATTACCGATTAATCGAAAACTCTTTTGCTCATAGAATGTTTTAGATTTTTCAACTTCTACAAGCAGGCTTTTCATTGTCCGGAATGAAATATCCTCTTCAATGCGCTGGTTAATTTTAAATAATGATTCCGGAATTTTATGTTTTAATTTGACATAATGTTGAAGCAATTCACCAATACCTTCTACGACATGCGCTTTTGGTTCTTTGTAGGGGACATATACCAGCAGGTCCATAAGCTGATTAAGCTCTTCAAACAATTTTTGCTGTATTTTGGCGTGTTCCTTTTCTGATATGTTTGCAGTCGCCCCTTTATTTGCCAAATCATTAAATGATTGATAACTGCCTGCCAGCAGATTTTCGATTACATTGCTGGTTTTTGTAGATTTTAGAATGGATAAAATAAACGGGAACCCAATTATTAGTGAAACTGCAAGTAGAACATGAAAATTGAAAATGAGGCTGGAAACTATATTAACTCCTGCTTCAGCAAAGAGCTTTATGGTAAGGGAATGAACAAGGCACGCAGCAGACCACCAAACGAATAAGAGGCTTGGCCAGTGATCCATGTATAAATCAATCAGCTTTGGGACATTTTGTGCGGCAAAAGTGATGACAATTGTCAGACTGCCTAAAATAATGGTAAAAAATACAAGCCAGACAATTGGGGCGAAACCTGCGTCAAGCTCGCTCCAAACTGGCTTTGCGCCGATTGAAAATAAGAATTCAGTATAAACGGGAAATACTAGAAAACGAAAAAGAAAATCAGCCAGCCCCATTCCGGAAAAAATAATCAGAGCCGCCTGATGTGAACGGGAACTAGTCAGGAGGGTGTAAAGAACTCGCGTGAAGCCTGATATTAAATTGACTGATTCCCGCATATATTTTTTTCAGGGTAAGTAATGGTGCAGGATAAGTAAAAGTCTGAAATCCGGTTTTATTCCGGACCATCGTCATTTTCGTCAATACTTTGAGTAGAACTTTTCATTATCACCTGCCCCTCGTTATTTTCCATGATAGCCTGAAAAGTTGGTTTGTGTTTAAGATTGGCCCTGGCTGATTCCTCAAGACTATACAATGATTTTGCACGTTTAGTAGTTACCAGAACTTTTTTAAACAAATTTACATCATTATTGTTATGTTCCTCAACTAAATTTTGATGTCCTTCTTTCATATTCTTTTTGTATTAAAATGTTTATAACTTGAACTGTTAAAGTGTTAGGAGTAAAGTCTCGCTCTCCTGCCGAAAAACAGAATCAGGCACTGATTCAATCAGTTGTTCAAGCAAATTTCGGGCTTTTTCAATTTCACCTTTGTCAACTGCAATTCTGGCAAGAGCACGCAATCGCACGTCATTCCATGATGATATATCAATTGATTCCAGCATCATCTCCGCTTCGTCCCACTGCTTTTGCTGTTCAAATAATGCTGCTAAGCTGAGGCGGGCAGAGTTTCTTAAAAAAACTGTTGCGTCAGGATGATTTATTACATCCTTAAATACTGAAATTGACTGATCAATTTGCGACTGACGGGCCAAAGCTTCCCCAGATTCCATCAAGGCAATAACACTCAAAGTACTGCCTGATCCTGACCTGGCAAATTCCTGTAAAGCTGCAATCCCCTGATTTAGCCTTTCTTCATTAGATAAAGCAGGGTTACTGATTTTTGATCTCGCAATGTGAAAAAGATTTGCCTGATTGACACGTTCACTCTGCACATATTTCCAGCCACCCCAAGTTCCCAGGATAATAACAACCACTGAGACTGCCGCGCTGATATACATGCGTTTGTTTCGATATGCATGATCCGCAAATGCATATAGTTTTTTTTCCAACCTGTTTTGCTGCAGTAGTTCCTTGCGGCTTATATGTTCTGCGTCACTCATTAGAGTCTTATGAAAAAAGCCTTAATAAATATGGGGATTTGTAAAGATCTTGAGAGAAAAAACAGTGGGAATTCAGCATCTTCAATCTGCGTTTAAGGTAGATGCTTGAATCAACGCATGTTCTACACAATTAAGTACTAAAGATTAAGTTTTATTGACCCTT
>JAKUUF010000170.1 GCA_022448705.1 SAR324 cluster bacterium
CATGAATTATGCGGAATTAACATTCCTTTCAGAAGAGTTTCGGGTGGAGGCGTCTGTGCTCTATTATTCAAGTAATAAAAAATATTATTACAATTTTTTTAATGATTAATTTTACAGAGCAAGTTATGCCGGTACGGATTTTTGGACTATTCGGCCTGCACCATGGATTGGAAATAGAGCTGAAATCGAAAGTTAAGGAGTCAATTCAGGAAGAAGCTTTTTTTGACTATAATAATCGCAGTTACGAAATTCAGAGTTACTCACTGACAGGTTCTCGTCGTTACATTAATGTACGCCAGATACCGAACCCGGGTTTATATCCATCGAAAAAAAAGCTGGAAATTCTGCCTGAGACAAGTTGATCTTCAAATATACTAGAGGACTTTGCTTAGTTCGAGTAACATTGCTTTGTAAGCACACCTTTTTGGTGTAGCTTTATTAACAAATAGTTCATAAAGACCATCCCGCAAACAAAGTACCTTCAAAACACAGTTTTACCAAAGAGCCCAGGGCTTTGACCATTCAAAGACTTTGGCCCAGAGTGGTTCCTCCTGTTCAAGATTATGCAGTGCGGCCTCTACACTGATTGCTTCTCCTGATTGTCTTACTATCACTGTCAAAAAATCGTTTACTTCCAGGATTGCTGCCAGCCTTTTTCTGTTAGTCAGGTTTTGTACTCCACGAGTTACCACAGAACCGTTGTCCACAGGATATCGATATACATTGTCGCAAATGTGACATGATTTTGGAATTTTACTATCAAACCAAGTATTTGCCACTTCCTCCTGCAGCCATGGGTGTAATTCACGTTCCACACTGGCTGTAAAAACATAACGCACGGCTGTTGTCTGGTGATCCAGCGTCTGTTCTTCTGCAAAAAGTGAATAAGGAAGAACAGCAAAAAGAATCATATTAAACAGTAATGTTTTTTTAACTCTTTTGGCTGAATATTCATTCATTGTGTTCAAAAAAATATACCAAATCCTAATAACACTCGTGTTAAATCTTTTGCCCTGGTCCAGCGGTCTGTAACTGCAGAACGCTGGTTTGGATTTTCTGGAATGCTGGTTTCCTCATAGCCGTCCTGGTAAACAATGTAAAAAGACGGCTGAAGCGAGAATTGAAAATAGTAATTCTCATGCCCCTGCCAGCCGGCGTCAAGCACTGCAAAAAGTCCGTATCCAATTGTAGAATGATTGTATTCCGTTGCAATTGAATCATATGTCTCCTTTTCACCGGAAATAGTGGCAACAGCGGCTGTATCTTTACCATGATATTTTAATGTTGCATATCCAAGGCCACCGCCAGCGCCATAATAAAATCCGTCCGAAATTCCCCATAAAACAGACTCATCAACAAACCATCGCAGAGTCGCAGAAAATAATGACCTGTTTATTTCCAGGGTGTTACCGGATCCACTTGCAGCAATGCTCTGCATTTCAGTACTTTCTTCCGTCAGGCGCAATGCTTTGAAGGCGCTGTTGACCTGCGGACCTGTCAGCTCCAGCGAATAGTGTAACTGTAAATCATAGTCCAGATTGTAGTCGTAAAATGTTACAATCCCATTAAGACCGGCTAATGAAATACCAAGTCCCAGGCCACGATATTCTGAAATTCTCCATTCTGATCCCTTCCTGAATTTCTTTCCTTTTTCCCCTCCAGCCTTGCTGTCGCTTTCAAGATTACCTGTTTTTTCTTCGGATACTTCACCTTGCTTTTTATATTTTGATAAAGAGAAGTTTTTTAGTCCCTCTTTAATATTACCCAAAACTTTTTCTTTTTTCTTTGATCCTTCCGGGTCCATTATAGAAACATTTGCAATTGGCCCCTTCAATCTTCTTTCAGCGTCATCCTGAAACCAGAATTTTTTTTGTGTGTAAACCAGAATATGTGTTACTCCTTTAGGAATAATTGTATTTTCAGGGAATTCATATCTTAATTCCGGCCTTGCTTTACCTTCTGTTTTTACCTCAATTTCCTGGTCCATCTGAGAAATTGTTGAAACCTGGATTTCTTTATCAGTTAAACCATCCTTAAATTTTTTTACTTCAATCTGAGCAAATGGGGGATGGCCTACCAGCCTAGTTAATTCATCTTTCCCCCAAAAAAATAAATAGTGACTAAAATCATCTTCAAACTTCGAGCGCACTAATTTCAAGTTACCGTTTATGAATCCTGATGCAGATGATTTTTTCTGCAGGATCATTTTCAACTTTTCGGCTTTTTCTTCCTGTTGCATTCCTTGGAT
>JAKUUF010000171.1 GCA_022448705.1 SAR324 cluster bacterium
GGTGCAAGAGCGAAAAGGGGAGTACAGGAAAGAATTTGAAGAGTGGGCCGCTCAGGGCTTCGTTCGAGCGAGAGTAGACGGTGAGGTAAGAAGACTTGATGAAGAGATCAGACTTGCACGCTACGAGAAACACACAATTGAACTGGTTGTGGATCGACTGAAAATAACTGCTGAAGAAAAAAGCAGGTTCACTGAAAGCGTGGAAAAAGCACTTCTATTGGGTAACGGTATGGCCATCCTGCACTACCGTAAAAGAAGTACAGAAAATGATAATGAAATGCATCAGGATGAAGATCACTTGTTCAGTCAATTAATGGCATGTCCCAGCTGCCAGATTGCTTTACCGGAAATGGAACCACGCTTGTTTTCCTTTAACGCGCCTCAGGGGGCGTGCCCCACTTGCAATGGAATTGGCCAGACAAGCACCTTTACTGAAGAAAAACTTTGCAATTCAAATATGTCAGTTTTGGATGGTGCTATTGAATGCTTCACAGAAAAGGGGAACCTTATGTACACTAGGATTGACCAAAGGCATGTCAGGAAATTGCTGGGTACATTTGGGATTAGTAAAAAATCACTATGGAAAAATTTATCTGTAGAACAGAGACAGCTTATTTTGTACGGAAATACAAAAATGAAGCTGGGAGTCCGAAATATTTTTCGCTTCCCAGGCATGTTATTGAAGAAACTTGATAAGGAACAATGGGCAGGATTTATTCCAATCCTGAAATTTGTAAATCGTTTTGTGAAGGGACCTCTGGAAAAGTTTCAACACATTTCAATCTGTCCTGACTGCACCGGGAGGCGTCTTAATAAAATGGCTCTTGCAGTGAAATTTAATGGCCGGGACATTAGCAGTCTTAGTAGTGATTCAATAGAAGTATCCATAAGTTTTTTTGAGAAAATAAAACTCACTGAAACTGAGCAAAAAATCGGGCGGGACATATTCCGTGAAATTATGGATCGTTTGAATTTCCTGAATGACGTTGGAGTAGGTTACCTGGCTCTTGATCGTTCTGCATCTTCCTTATCCGGAGGAGAAGGCCAGCGAATTAGACTTGCTTCACAGGTTGGTTCAGGTTTGCAGGGCGTTCTGTATGTGCTTGATGAACCATCTATAGGACTTCACCAGAGCGATAACATTAACTTGATACGTACCTTAAGAAAACTGCGTGACAGGGGGAACACTGTTTTGGTGGTTGAACATGATGAGGAAACAATCAGATCTGCAGACCATCTTGTGGACATTGGTCCTACTGCAGGAATGGGTGGGGGACATATAACGGCACAGGGCAGCTTAAAAAATATTATTGAAACTCCCGAATCTATTACAGGGCAGTTTCTTTCAGGCAATGAAAAAATTAATATTCCGGGAATGCGTCGTCCTCCTTCTGAAGAAAAAATTACTATTCATGGTGCAAGCTATAATAATCTGAGAAATATTGATTGTGAAATTCCTTTGGGACTGTTTGTGGCTGTAGCAGGAGTTTCGGGTTCAGGGAAATCTTCATTGATTGATGGCATTCTTAAAAAGGCCCTAACCAGTCACCTGATGAAGGAAAGCAAAGAAAAACCCGGTGATCATAAAAAAATTTCCGGACTTGATAAAGTGGATAGAGTGATAAAAATTGATCAGACTCCAATTGGTCGCACACCTCGCAGCAATCCTGCAACTTATACAAAAGTACTTGATCCGATTCGGGAATTATTTTCAATGACTCCAGAAGCAAAGGCCAGAGGATATAAAAAGGGGCGCTTTTCCTTTAATGTTAAAGGAGGGCGATGTGAAGATTGTCAGGGGGCAGGATTGAAAACAATTGAAATGCAGTTCCTGAGCGATGTACAGATACCATGTGACATTTGCAGAGGTAAACGATTTAATTCTGAAACACTGCAAATATTTTATAAAAACCGTACTATTCAGGATGTACTTGAAATGACGGTAAAAGAGGCAGAAAGCTTCTTTTCTGCAGTACCGAAAATTCATGCAATACTGCAGACACTTCTAGATGTTGGTCTTGGTTATATAAAACTTGGACAGCCTTCCACAACGCTGTCCGGAGGTGAAGCGCAGCGAGTGAAAATCTCTTCTGAATTAAGGAAGAAAGCAACTGGAAATACTATTTATATACTGGATGAACCCACTACCGGTCTCCACTTTCAGGATATTCGTTTGTTGTTATCCTGCCTAAATGAATTGGTTGATCAGGGTAACACAGTTTTAGTAATCG
>JAKUUF010000172.1 GCA_022448705.1 SAR324 cluster bacterium
CTTGTGGTATAGGACTACTCAAGATGATAACGTCACTTTTACAGGTGTACCCACAAGAGACTATCATGAGTACGGTTCCGGCGACTATGTAACACTTGATCAGGATAATAAGGATGGTATTGTCACTATTTGCAATGAGGGTGATAAAAAATGCGGTCCTGAAACAATGACAATTTCTAAAGTAAGAAGCAGCGGTAGCTATCGATATCATGTTCATGTTTGGAGCCGAAAGGGAGACAATACTACTCACCTTTCTGATAAAGGAACTTATGTGCAGGTTTTCTACAATAATGAGTCATACAACTTTGATGATCCAAAAAAGTCTGGAGATCTCTGGACAGTCTTTGATTTTGATAACAGCACCGGTTTCACCCAGCTTAATATAATGGGCACTGAGGATGATCCCCTAGACGTCGATACTCATTGAGTAATTTAGAAAAATAATGACGCAGAAATTTACTTATGAAACACTTCCCCTTCACAGCACGGCCAGTAACACGAAATTCGAAATTGATGTCTGGCGCTATAATCATCCTGATGCAACTAAGACAGTTTACCTGCAGGGCGGAATTCATGGAATTGAGCTAACCGGTATTCCGGTTGTGCATGAATTCATCAAAGAAATTGAGGAGCATCAGCTTGCATACAATTTCATTTGCGTACCACTTTCAAACCCAATGGGCCTGGACAGCCAGATCATGGGGGTCCAAACCGGCTACAACAATATTCACACCAACCAGCAAAACTGCTGGAACTGGAACCGCATTACCAACCTGAAGGATGAACCAAGCCAGGAAGGACACTGGATCAGGACTTTGCTGGACTTGGCTGAACCTGCAAATATAGTGCTTGATCTGCATACTGCCGGTGTAGAAACAGTCCCACACATCTACTATCATGAAACTGAAAAAGAGTATGCCGACGGTTTAGGAATACCTCACATGCTTGCCTGGAGCACACCTTCATATAGTTTCGCAGATACACATCATCAGCTTGGTAAAATCGCACTTACGTTTGAACTTTCCTCCAGCAGAGGTGTTCGCTCTGAGTGGGTGGAAGAGAGCCTCATGTATTTACGTCGATTTTTTGGCATTCTGCCCAAAGCAGAAGGATCAAGAACCTGGCAGGTAGAGAGCCAGCTCAAAAAATGGTATTCACCAGAAGGAGGAGTTCTTTGCTGGCATATAGATGCTGGTGATTCAGTATCAGAGGGAGATGTGATCGCCACTCTTTACACGCGTCAAGGAAGCGTTGAACTGAAATCGCCATACACCGGCGTGCTGCTTCTGAAGAACCCCGCTCATGCCCCGCATGAAAGACAGGAACTGGCAAAGTTCCTTGTTGAATAACTGTTTCTTTACACTGCTGTAAGGCAGGTTAAAATGAAAAATAATCCTCAAATTCTTGGATTGGCATTAGGCGGGGGTGCTTTTCGAGGCACCGCGCATCTCGGTGTTTTGAAAGCGCTTGAAGAAGAAGGGCTTCGTCCAGGATTTTTATGTGGTACCAGTGCAGGAGCAATGGCTGCCGCATTTTACGCTTTTGGAATGCCTCCGGAAGAAATCCGCAACATTGCACGTAATTTGCGTTGGTTGAAGGCAACAAATTTTACCTTCTCCAAACTTGGCTTGCTCTCAAATAATGAAATCGGTAAATTCGTCGAGAAATATTTGGGAGTAGTGATGATAGAGGATTCATCAATCCCGTTAGCTATTGTAGCTGCAGATATATCGAGTGGAGAAAAGGTTGTTTTCAAAACCGGCAGTCTGGCAACGGCCATCATGTCAAGTACATGCATACCGGGAGTTTTTATGCCTGCACAGGTTAAAGGGCGGATGCTGGTGGATGGTGCAATAGTCGAAAACGTACCTGTAACTGTTCTCAAGGAAATGGGAGCAAAAGTTTGCGTGGGAGTAGATTTAGGAAGCGGCGGTTACAGACAGCCCGAATCACTGGTTGAAGTAGTACTGAATGCCTTCAGTATCGCAATTGACCGTACGATTCACAACACAAAGGATCAGGCTGATTTAATGATCAGGCCGTCGCTTGCAGGCTACAGTTTGACAGATTCCGGAAATTCAATAAAGCTGTACGCGGAAGGCTATCGCAGCGGGATTATGGCTTTGGATGAAATCAGGGAACTTGTTGAAAAAGCAGGTCCCTCTTCTCTTGAAGTATTGGAACAAAAATTTAGAAGCTGGTTAGAATAGTGAT
>JAKUUF010000173.1 GCA_022448705.1 SAR324 cluster bacterium
ATTCGGAATGGCCAGTGATGAACTGCACGAGTATTCCGTAAGCATAATCGTTCAGGTTGAAGAAAAAAATATTTGTTTAATCCTTGATTCGGTGGCAGACGTGATTTTCGTCAAGGAAGAGGATATTCAGGAAACTACAGAAATGGCAGTACAAGTGGATACAAAGTTCATTAAGGGAGTTGCCAAAACAAAGGATGAGATGGTGATACTGATGGATATTGACCACCTGCTCTCGAAATCTCAATTCGAATCATTGATGGACATTGAAAATGGCTGAAAAACCTGCACCTCCATACAAGGTTCTGATCATCGATGATTCGGCTGTGGTCAGGCAAACACTCAAGGAGATCTACTCTTCTGATCCGGAACTTGAAGTAGTAGGCACGGCTCCAGACGCGCTGATTGCACTTAAGAAACTTGGTGAACTGAAACCTGATGTTCTCAGTCTTGATGTACAGATGCCGCGGATGGACGGTCTTACATTTCTTGAGCGGCTGATGAAATCAAATCCCATGCCTGTAGTCATGGTAAGTGCCTTGACGACTAAAGGCAGTCAGGAAGCACTGCGTAGTCTTGAACTTGGTGCAGTTGATATTGTGGAAAAACCAAAACTGGATGTCAGGGAAGGACTTGAAGAAATTTCCATCCAGATCTGCGATAAGATTAAAGCTGCAGCCCAGGCCAGGTTGAAGACTGCACACCAACGGTACCTGACACCGCAAAAAAAACTCAGCGCTGACGCTATTCTTCCTGCAAGGTCCTCCGTTTCTAAAAGTAAAGGACAGGAATCATTGATTGCCATAGGAGCCTCAACAGGAGGAACTGTGGCATTAAGAGAACTCCTTACTCCCCTGCCTGCAGATATGCCGGGTATTGTAGTTGTGCAGCACATGCCCAAGGCATTCACAAAGTCTTTTTCAGAAAACCTGGATAAGGATTGTCGTTTGAACGTTCAAGAAGCAGGTGAAGGTGAAAAGGTAGAGCGTGGAAAGGTGCTGGTTTCACCGGGCGATCAGCATATGATGCTCAAGCTTGATGGAAATGGATACTCAGTCACCATGAACAACGGTGAGCTTGTGAACAGGCATCGTCCATCAGTTGATGTCCTCTTTCGTTCAGTTGCCAACCTGGCTGGATCAAATTCAATCGGAGTGATCCTTACTGGTATGGGAGATGATGGAGCAAAAGGAATGGTTGAAATGCATGATGCAGGATCTCACACTTTAGCACAGGATGAAGAATCGTGTGTGGTATATGGAATGCCGCGAAAAGCTGTAGAAAATGGTGCGGTGGATGAGGTCCTTAATCTCGAAGAAATTTCAAAGCGCTTAATTGAACTAAGTTGAATAAACCTTAAACTTTTTGAACAGGACAAGTTATTTATGTTTTTTTAAAATTGAATTAAAAAAATTTAGAAAGGAATTTTTCATGGCAGAGTCATTAATCAAATCTCTAATAAAATTTTTTACAATAAAAAGTCTTAGTTTGCTTTTTGCGGTCTCTGTCATTTATGCAGGGGAAACACCATCAGTTCCGGGGACAAAAGTATATTTCATAAATATAAAGGATGGACAGACACTGAAAAGTCCATTTCTGGTTAAGTTTGGTCTGACAGAAGAAATGGGCATTGCTCCTGCTCTGGCAGACTGGCCTGATACAGGACACCATCACCTGATAATTAACGCATCACCCCCAAATGAGAATAAAGCCATCAGTAAAAAACAGTTGCATCTGCATAAGGGGCAAACTGAAATAACAATCAAACTTCCACCAGGGAAGCACACTTTGCAAGCAGTTCTCGGTGACTATTCCCACATCCCTCACGACCCTCCCGTGATGTCGGAGGTCATAACTGTAACAGTTGAATGAAGGTTTACCATGATTTATAAACGTTTAACCATCAGGACCCAGCTTATGCTGGTAATTATTATCGGCGCAATTCTTATGCTGTCTGCTATGTCGTACGTGCTGATACGAATGCACAATAATTTCGCTGAACTTCAGTTCGTCCAACGTCATGATCGTCTGACTGCTCTGATGGCCAATGAAATGGCGCCCGCGCTTCATCTTGGTGATGGCCGCATTATTGGCAAAAAAGTAAAGGCTTTTGTTTCTACAGCAGAAGAGAATTTACTGCTGCTGCGGGCATATGACCTCGAAGGGAATAAAG